>JBBSHD010000108.1:0-7364 GCA_038253455.1 Terriglobales bacterium
CTGGAGAACTTGAAGAACACAACATGGAATTCAGGAATTGCGGCACGGGGACGCAGCGCGCGATATTCCTGGCGGAAGATTTCCAGCAGGTAAGCGGGACCCGAGGACACGCCCAATCCGACATCAAGTTCGAGGCTCACTTCTTGCGCTTCAGGGCCTCTTTTTCAGCTTGCTTCTGGGCCTCGACTTCACGGCCCTGGCGATCGAGCATTTCGCGGGCGGTGGAGATGTTTTCATCGACTGATTCGATGGCGTTATCGAGCGCGAAACCGTAATCTTCAGCGTCGGATTCGGCCCCGGGAGGAACCCCTTCCAGCTTGAGCGCCCGGAGCTTGGCGCCGAAGCGAGTGTCGGCTTCAATCATCAATTTCAGGGGCTTGCGCAAATCGGCGCGCTGGCGGTCAAACATATCGAGGTTTTCGTCGATCTCATCGATGAGGGCGGAAAAATCTTCGAGAAAGTCATGCACCAGTTTGGTGCGATCGGCAGACGGTTTCTGAACGCGGGCTTCATCGATCGAAACCATTCGGGACTCGGCAAACTTGAGCATCAATTTCATGCGCAGCGGAGGCTGGTCGGCGATCTCGCGCATCTGCTCAATTTCGGCGTTGTTCAGAGGGTCGCGATGACCGCGGGAATAAAGCGGCGCATTCACCATCAGCAGAATCAACGAGAGCGCAAGCGAGGGACGAAAGTTCATAGGTTGATAAGCTACTTGCTGAACATCTGGTCGAGAAGCTCGCGGCGGATCACTTCAAGTTTGGCGACCGCGTCCTGAACCTTGGGCTGGTCGCTGGCAGCGAGGGTACGCCGAACATCGTCGAGACGGCGCTGGGTCTTGCGCAACAAAATCTCGGTTTCCTTGATTTTTCGCTTGGAACCGCGCAGGGATTCGCGGGCCTTGCCGGCATAGCTGACGATGTCCTTGACGGAATTTTCCGCCTTCTCCACATCGCCATCAATGTACTGGTGGTCGGCGACTTCGACGAGCTCGCGCGCGACCTCGGCGTATAACCTGCCCTGGTCCCCACCGCGAGTCTGCTCCGCTTTGGCCTTGAGTGCGTCCAGCGTCGGCGGAGGAGCGGCGAACAGTGTCGCCGTCAACACCAGGGACAGGGCCAGCCGGGTAATACCTGAAGTTTTCATATTAGCTAAGAAATACTGGGTGGTTTCTAGATTTAAGCTCTATTGTGCCTTGGAAGGCAAGTTTTAGGTTTACTTTTCATGGGGGTCAAGGGCCTTGATGCGCTGCTTTGCCTGCCATTCCTGGTCGGGAAATCGGCCTTTGGCGTCCGCTAAAAACTGGCGATAGGCCTCTGCCGCCAGCTTAGGCTGGCGCAAATGGTCAAGAGTGGTGGCTCGCAGGAACAAGGTCGCGGAATCATCGGGAGCGAGGCGGGCGCGCGCGTCCAAGACCCGCATCGTTGCCGGATAATTTTTCACCTCGGCCAGTGCATAGGCCAATTTCTCATACACCGGAACCTGGGTTGGATTGATCTGCAAGGCGATGGCTAACTGACCGATTGCCTCAGGAAATTTTCTTTGCTTTAACTCCATCTCGCCCCAGACGCGATGAAGCTCCGCATTCTTCGGATCGATCTTTTCGAGGCGGGGATAAACCGCTTCGGCCTGGGCATAATTGTTGGTTTCGGCGTAAAACCTGGCGGCATTTTTCAATATGCCGGAATCATCAGGCGCCAGTTCCAGGGCCTTGCTCATGGCTTTGCCGGCGTCATCGAGCTGCTTTTGCTCCGCCAGCAAAAGCGCAAGCTGGGCATAGGCCCGGGCATCAACCGGATTGGCTGCAATATATTGCCGCAAGAGCGCGGTTGCTTCAGGGTAGCGGCCGGAGATTGAATACAGGTGGGCCAATCCCGATAGCGCTTCGATGGAGCCGGGATCGATCTTCAATGCCGCCTGGTATTCGAGTTGGGCGGAACTATAGTTCTTCATTTGCCCGAGCAGCGCGGCGGAGAGCAAATGAGGCTGCAGGTTCGCCGGCTGTAGTTCCGATGCCCTGGCGAAAGCGGCCACCGCATCACGGGGATCGGTGGTTTCGAGAACGCGTCCCAGGGCAAACCATGCGTTCGCGAGGCCGTGGCTGTTCTTTCGGGATTCCGTGAGAGTGGTGGCCTTGCGGAGAACTTGTGCCGCTTCCTGAGCGCGGCCGTTGCCCGCCAGGAGCAAGCCCAGGTTCAGATTGGATTCGAAAATTCCCGGAGCGAAAGCGACCGCTTTGCGATAGGCATCGATGGCATCGGCAATTTTGTTTTCTGCCTTGTAAACCAGCCCGAGATCGAACCAAAGCTGGGCGTTCAAGCCCGCGTCGTCTGACTTGCGCATGGATGCCTGGCGCAGTAAATCTTCGGCGCGCGCATAGTCATTCTGGTCCAGGGCCTTCTCGGCGCCGTTGATTTCGCGGGCCAGGGCGTCGTCGGGCGCCGGCTCTGCGACCCTGATATGTCTGTGCGTACCCGCGGAAGGGGATGATTTCTGGGCAAAGGATGCCGGCAGAGACAGGAGAGCTATCGCAATCGACGTCCACTGGCGATTATGCACGTTTTGCCTGGAGCACGAAATCACCGCTCGCGCTGAGCTCGCGGGCGAGCCATTTTCCGGTATGAGATCGGGGATTCTGCGCCAGCATCTCGGGCGTCCCCACGCCGATCACTTCTCCGCCGGCAAAGCCCCCTTCGGGGCCGAGGTCGATCACCCAGTCGGCGGTCTTGATCACGTCGAGGTTATGTTCGATCACCACGATGCTGGCGCCGGCATCGAGCAGACGCTGGAATGCCGAGAGCAGCTTATTGACGTCATCGAAGTGCAGTCCGGTGGTGGGCTCATCAAAAATGTAGAGCACCTGGTGCTCGCGCTTGCGGCTTTTGGCCGATGCCGGGGTGGCCGCCTGGCGCCTGGAGATCTCGAGGCGCGCGGCCGCCAGGTGGGCAGCCAGCTTCATGCGCTGCGCCTCTCCGCCGCTAAGGGTAGTGGCGGATTGGCCGAGGCGAAGGTAGCCCAAACCCACTTCGTCGAGGACCTTCAATTTATCGGTAATCTTGCGCGCGGCGGAAAAGAAGTGAAGACCTTCTTTGACGGTGAGGTTGAGAATCTCATGAATATTTCTCTCGTTGTAGCGCACTTCCAGAATTCCCGCCTGGTAGCGAGTGCCCTTGCATTCCTCGCAGACCAATTCGACATCGGCCAGAAACTGCATTTCGACTGTGACCGTCCCATTGCCCTGGCAGGACTCGCAACGGCCTCCGGGCACGTTGAACGAGAAATCCCCCGGGGTGTAGCCGCGTTTTCGCGCCTCGGGCAGCGAGGCCAGGAGTTCGCGGATGGCGTCGAAGGCTTTGATGTAGGTAATGGGATTGGATCGGGGAGTGCGCCCGATGGGAGATTGGTCAACAAGCACCACGTCGCGAAGAAACTGGCCGCCCTCCACGCGGGTGAACTGCGCGTTGGCAACCTCGCTATAGCCCTTGGCGGCGGCCAGCGCGGGATATAGAACATCATGAATCAAGCTGGATTTGCCCGAACCGGAAACTCCGGTGATGGCAACCAGCATGCCCAACGGTATGGTGACGTCAATATTCTTGAGGTTGTGCGCGCGCGCGCCAATAATCTTGATGCGCATGGCAGAGACAGTGCGCCTCGCCAGCGGCGGCACGATGCGCAGGGCGCCGCGCAAATACTTGCCGGTGAGCGACGCCGGGTTGGCCTGGATCTCTTCGATGTTGCCGCTGGCCATCAGCATTCCGCCACTTTCGCCGGCGCCGGGGCCCAGGTCGAGAATGCGGTCAGAGGCTTCCATGACCTGGGAATCATGCTCCACGACAACGATGGTGTTGCCCAGATCCCGAAGCTCATGCAGGATGCGAACCAAACGCGCGGTATCGCGGCTGTGCAGGCCAATGGAAGGCTCGTCGAGCACATACATCGCTCCCACCAGGTGCGAACCCAGGGATGCGGCAAGCTGGATGCGCTGGGCCTCCCCGCCGCTGAGGGTGGAAGACAGGCGATCGAGGGTCAGGTATTCGAGGCCAACGTCCACCAGGTAACGCAGGCGCTCCTGTATTTGCTCGAGCAATTTTTCCGCGACCTTCATCTGCTCGGGCTGCAATTGCAGGTCGCGGAAGAAGCGGCTGGCGTCTTCGACGGTCATGGCGCAAACCTGGCAGATGTTGTTGCCTGCAACGCGCACGTGGCGGGCCTCGGCGCGCAGCCGCGTGCCGGCGCACATAGGACACAAGGAGTAACCGCGATAGCGGCTCAGAAATATTCTGACGTGGAACTTGTATTTCTTGCGCTCCAGCAGGGCGAAGAACCCCCGTACGCCGGTGAACTTGCCATCGCCTTCGATGATCAACTGGCGCTGATCGTGCTCGAGCTCGAACCAGGGCACGTCAACGGGAATGTTCTTTGATTTGACGAAGCGCTTCAGCTCAACTTGATAGGAGCGATACCGCGGCTTGGTCCAGGGATCGACGGCGCCACCCGAGATTGTCAACGCCGGGTCGGGGATCACCAGGTTCATGTCGAAATCGATGGTGTTGCCGAATCCCTGGCAGCGGGGACAGGCGCCGTGAGGGTTATTAAAAGAAAACAGCGAGGGCTGCGGGTCTTCGTAAGCGGTATAGCAGCGCTTACATTCGAAGCGCTGCACGAAGCGCCACCGTTGCGCGGGCGTGTCGTCGCGGGGAACGCTCTCAAATATCACCTCGCCGCTCTCGCGATAGCAGGTTTCCACCGAATCGACGATGCGGGCGCGGGCGTCGGGCGAGACCACGATTCGATCCACCAGGACTGAGATGGGCAGGCGGAAATTCAGGTCAAGCAGGCTTTCGGGGGTGGCAAACTCGAATATCTGTCCATTTTGATAGAGCCGCGCAAACCCGCGCTTGCGCAGATCGAACAGCCGGGCTTTCAGGTAATCTTCCGATTGCACGGGCTCGGCCTTCTTCTTGCCTTTGACCGGCTCGGGCACTGGTTCCGGCAATTCCACTTTAAGCGGGAAGATAATATACATGCGGGTATCGGCGGGAATTTCCAGGATGGTCTGGAGAATCTCATCGATGGAATCGCGTTTCACCTCGGCCCCACAGTGGATACAAAACGTCTGGCCCGCCCGCGCAAAAAACAGTCTCAGGTAATCGTAAATTTCGGTGGCGGTGGCCACCGTGGAGCGCGGGTTGCGGGTGGAGTTCTTCTGCCGGATTGCGATGCCGGGGGCGATGCCATCCACGAGGTCAACGTCGGGCTTTTCAATTCTTTCTAAAAACTGGCGTGCATAGGCGGAAAGGGACTCCACGTAGCGGCGCTGCCCCTCGGCGTAGATGGTGTCGAACGCCAGTGACGATTTACCCGAGCCGGAGACTCCGGTGATCACGGTAAGCGAGTTGTGCGCGATCTCGAAGTCAATGTTCTTGAGATTGTGCACACGCGCGCCGCGAACGATGATGCTGTCGAGGGACATACTTCTATTTTAGATGGGATTGGGGTAGTTCGGTTGCTGGGGCTTTGCCGCGTAATGGTTGGGCGCCATAATCGAAACAAAATTGCCGGAAGATTTCTTCGGAGAATAGGGATTCTTCCTCACCCCGGTGAGGCCCGGGATCGTCACAATGACAACCAATCGTTGATTAGTGATCAGTGATCAGTCGCGTTTTTTGTACAGGAAGGCGGCGCCTACTATCAGGCTCATCAGGAAGATTGGCGGGACCAGCAGAACTTTGACCCCGCGCTGCAGGGCTTTTTGGGTTTGTTTTCCTGCTGCCTGGGCGTTGAGCGAGCACATGGCGCAGCCCTGGCCCAGGCTGGCGGTGGTGGCCAGCAGGAGGAAGAGAGCGAAGGCTACAAGGCGAAGCTTCATTTTGGTCCCAGTTGAATGATTCTCAGCGCGTCTGAGAAGAACGTGAACATCAGGGTGAGGCAAATCACCAGCGACGCCATCAGCGCGATCTTCATCCTGGTCACTTCGGTGCGGAGATGCATGAAGAACAGGATGATCATGGCGGCCTTCACCAGCGACAGCGCCAGCAGTATGGTCAGCATATTGATGGGGCGAAGGTGCTGGTAGGCCAGGGCTACCTCGACTGCGGTGAAGACCAGGAGCAGGCCCCAGACCCAGTAGTAGGGCGCCATCCGATGTTCGTGCGCTAACGCGTGATCATGCGACATTCTTGCACTCCTAACCTACAGCTTGGTGGACATCAGGTACACCAGCGGAAAGATGAACATCCATACCAGATCTACGAAATGCCAGTAGAGCCCGCTGACTTCGACGTCTTCATGGTTGAACTTCGCGGCCCTGGAGCGCCAGGCGATGATTCCCAGGTACAGGACGCCGATGGTGACGTGCACCATGTGAAGTCCGGTGAGGGTAAAAAACGTTCCGCCGAACTGGGGAACGGTGCCGCCGGCAAACTTGTTGGCCCATGGGGTCATGCCTTCATCCACCAAGCCGGCCCATTCGCGAGCGTGGAGGATGACAAATGCCAAGCCGCCGACCATGGTTGCCAGTATCCAGCGGACGGTGCGGACCTGGTCGCCGCGATTGGCGGCGGCCACTGCCATGACCATGGTCAGCGAGCTAGACAGCAGGCAAAAGGTCATGATCGAGGCATTTACGATACTGTGAGTATTGAAAGGCGTGGGCCAGTTAGGGATGGAGATGCGGCCGTAGCTGTAAGCGAAAATCAAGGCCCCGAAGGTCAGCGAATCGGAAAGGATGAACAGCCACATCCCCACCTTTTTCGAGTAAGCGGCAAACAGGGGCGGCTCGTAAGCGCCCGGATTATGCGAGTGTTCGATTGCCAAATCGGCCATTGCAGCTATCTCCCACGATTTGATTCAGTACAGCGCTACCGTTATACGTTTCTATGCGAAATACAGAAGTCCGAGAATGTAAACCCAAAGCAGACCCATGAAGTGCCAGTACCAGGCGGAGATGTCGGTGGTGATCTGGCGTGCTTCCAAACTCCGCGAAAACCGCGCAGACAAGCCCGCCCAGGTCAGAGCCACCAACCCGCCGAATAGATGCAGCCCGTGGGCCGCGGTCAGGACATAAAAGAAAGAGCTGCTGGGGTTACTTGCCACGTAAATGCCGTGAGTGCGCAATTGCTTCCAGGCAAGAAGTTGTCCCACCAGAAATCCGAATCCCATCACCACTGTAATCGGAAGCCAGGGCAGGGTGCGTCCCTTGATGGGGCTTCCGTCCGCGGCGATTTTGACCGGGATGCCCTCGCGAAATACGCCGCGGCGCGCCATCTCCATGGTGAGACTGCTGACCAGAAGAAGAATGGTGTTCCACCACAAGATAGGCACGATGGCCAGCGGCTGCCAATCGGTCACATAGGCGTTCC
>JBBSHD010000109.1:0-7353 GCA_038253455.1 Terriglobales bacterium
AGGTAAAACCAGTACCCGAAGCCAAGCCCAAAAATGGCAACGGAACGGCTGGAAACGGGTCCTATACCGCGGACTCCATAAAAGTTCTGGGCGGGATGGAAGCGGTGCGCCTACGTCCCGCCATGTACATCGGCTCCACCGGAGAGTTGGGATTGCATCACCTGGTTTACGAGGTCGTGGATAATTCCGTGGACGAAGCATTGGGTGGGCACGCCGATCGTGTGGACGTGACCATTCACATCGACAACTCGATCACGGTAGTGGATAACGGGCGCGGCATTCCCGTGGACAACATGGATATCGATGGCGAAAAGATTTCCGCCGCTCAGGTGGTGATGACCACGCTGCATGCCGGCGGAAAATTCGATACCTCCAGCTACAAAGTTTCCGGCGGCCTGCACGGCGTCGGCGTTTCCTGCGTCAACGCGCTCAGCCACCAGCTCGATCTCGAGATCTGGCGCGACGGCAACGTGTGGGAGCAGTGCTATTCCAAGGGCATCCCGCAGAACAAGCTGAAGAAAACCGGCAGCACGAAAAAGCGCGGCACCAAGATCCATTTTCTTCCGGACACGGAAATCTTCACCGTTACCGAATATAACTTCGACACCCTGGCGCAGCGGCTGCGCGAGCTCGCCTTTCTCAATAAGGGACTGATCATCGTGCTCACCGACGAGCGCGCTACCGATCCCAAGACCGGCGAAGCCAAGCAGGCCGAGTTCAAGTACAGCGGCGGCATCGCGGAATTCATCAAACACCTCAACCGCGGCAAATCCGTATTGCACGACAAGCCCATTTACATGGAGGTGGAACGCGACCAGGTGGCGATGGAAGTCGCGCTGCAATATAACGACGGCTATTCGGAAAGCGTTTTCAGTTTCGCCAACAACATCAATACCGTGGACGGCGGCTCGCATCTTTCCGGTTTCCGTACCGCGCTGACCCGCACCATCAATTCCGCGGGACAGCAACTGGGCCTGTTCAAAGACGTTAAGGAAAACCTTACCGGAGACGACGTGCGCGAGGGCCTGGTGGCGGTGATCAGCGTGAAGCTGCCACAGCCGCAGTTCGAGGGCCAGACCAAGGGCAAGCTGAATTCCGATATCGCCGGCGCGGTGCAGGCGTTCGTCAACGAGCGCCTGGGAGCGTTCTTCGATCAAAACCCGCCGGTAGCGCGCAAGATCATCAACAAAGCGATTGAAGCGGCGCGCGCCCGCGAGGCCGCGCGCAAGGCCCGCGATCTCACCCGCCGCAAAGGCGCGCTGGATGGCGGCGGCCTTCCCGGCAAGCTGGCGGACTGCTCAGAGCGCGAACCCGAGCGCTGCGAGCTGTTCCTGGTCGAAGGAGAGTCGGCGGGAGGCACGGCCAAGCAGGGCCGCGACCGCCGTTACCAGGCCATCCTGCCGCTGAAGGGCAAGATTCTCAACGTGGAAAAGGCCCGCTACGACAAGATGCTGGGGCACGAGGAAATCCGCGCCATGATCACCGCGCTGGGCTGCGGCATCGGGAAGGAAGATTTCGATTCCGCCAAGGTGCGGTACGGCAAGATCATCCTGATGACCGACGCCGACGTCGACGGCTCGCACATCCGCACCCTGCTGCTGACGTTCTTCTTCCGCCACATGACCGAGCTCATCAAGCGCGGCCACGTGTTCATCGCGCAGCCGCCGCTGTACTCGATCAAGAAAGGCAAGTCGCAGCAATACATCAAGGACGATCGCGAGTTCGTGAAGGTGATGATCAAGCGCGCCGCCGAAGGGCTGATCGTGCGCTACGGCGATGGCGCCGCCACCGTGGAAGGCCCCGCGCTCACCAAATTCATGACCACGCTCAACGAGTTTCTCGGCTTCTTCGAGAAGGTGGACAAGCGCATTCGCGACGAGCGTGTAACTTCGCTTCTGCCCCGGGTTGGCTTGTCGACGCGAACTGATTTCGAAGGCGACCAGAAGACGCCATCCAAAAAAATCACCCAACTGGAAAAGGAGCTGGCCAGGCTGGGCAAGACCGCTGCCTTTAAGAAAGGGCCGGAGCGCTACTTCGATGAAGAGCACAACCTGTGGGGCATCCACTTCACCGACGCGCAGAGCGCTGAGCGCAGCATCAACTGGGAACTGGCCTCCACCCCGCAATATCGCCAGATGATGTCGAAATATAAGCAGATCGAAACCTACATGGAGCCGCCCTTCATCATCCAGCACGAGGCCAGCGCGACTCCGCAATCGACCATTGCCGACGCCGAAGAGCTCAGCGACGCGGAGCGGGAAGACGTGGAAAAGAGCGCGAAGAAAGCGCCCAAGGTAGCCCGCAAGAAAGCCCCCGAAGAAGTGGTGGAGAAGAATTCCCCGCGCGAGCTGTTCGAATACATTCTCAACGAAGGCCGCAAGGATTACGCGGTGCAGCGCTACAAAGGGCTGGGCGAGATGTCATCGGTGCAGCTCTGGGAAACCACCATGAACCCCGAGCGCCGCACCCTGATGGAAGTGCGAATGGAAGATATCGCGGAATGCGAAACCATCTTCACCACCCTGATGGGCGAAGACGTAGAAAGCCGCCGCCGCTTCATCGAAGAGAACGCTCTGGATGTGAAGAACCTCGATATCTAGGGCGGATCAGCGAAGATTGCGAAGGCAGAAATTGCGGTAATTTTTGCGGACTAAGAACGAGTTATGGCTTTTTGCGTTTGACGTGAGCCGCAAAAATCTCAAGAAGTTGAATAAGAGAAATTCAGATAGCCGAACACACTCTGACCTTGTCATCCTGGAGCGAGCTTTTGCTTCTTGTTTGAGCGAAGGAACTTGCGTTTTCCTTGAAGCTGAGAGATTGCAAAGGGTAGGGATTCTTCCTCACCCCGATAAAGCCGGGGGTCGTCAGAATGACATCCCGTTGGGGGACTTACCTGAGAGCGGTGCTCTACCAGATCCTCACCCGGTCCGCCGGCGCGAGATACAGCGCTTGCCCGGGCTGCACGTCGAACGTCTTGTACCATGCATCAAGGTTGCGAATCGTGGCCGAGCGAAATCGCGGGGGCGAGTGCGGGTCGGTTAACACCTGCTGGCGCAGCGCGGCTTCGCGGGCCTTGCTGTGCCAGTTCTGGCCAAATGCGATGAAGAACTGCTGGTCGCCGGTGAAGCCATCTTTTTCCGGCGATTCCTTGCCGCCCAGCGAGGCGCGGTAGCCCTCGTAGGCCACGGTGACGCCCGCCACATCGGCGATATTTTCTCCCAGCGTCTGTTTCCCATTCAAAGCGATATCAGGAAAAGGTTTGTAGGAATCGTATTGGGTCGCGAGCTGGGCGGTGGCTGCCTCAAAGTGTTTCAGGTCAGAGGGAGTCCACCAGTCGCGCACGCGGCCCTTGGAATCGAAGGCGGCGCCTTCGGAGTCAAAGGTATGGCTGATTTCGTGTCCGATGATGGAGCCGATGGCGCCGTAGTTGACTGCCGCCGGCGCCTTAGGATCAAAAAACGGAGGCTGCAGAATGGCTGCGGGAAAATTCAACGCGTTCTGCAACGGCAGGTTGACCGCGTTGACGGTCTGCGGCGTCATCGACCACTCCTTGCGGTCCACGGGGCCGCCCAGCCGGCTGGTGGAGTGGTGGTAGTCGAACAAGCCCACACGCCAGGCGTTGCCGAAAGCGTCGCCGGCGCGGGCTTCGTATCCCGAGTAATCCCGCCACGTTTCAGGATAGCCGACGCCGACATAAAGTGTTGCCAGCTTGGCTTTGGCTTCGGCCTTGGTGGCGGGAGCCATCCACGGCAGCGCGTCAATGCGGACGCGGAAAGCTTTGATGAGGTTCGCGACCAGGTCTTCAACCTGGGCCTTCACCTGGGGAGAGAAATACCGCTTGGCATAAAGCTGGCCGACGGCGTCTCCCAGCGAACCGTTGACCACGGCGACACCACGCTGCCAGCGCGGCCTCTGTTGCGACACCCCGGAAAGAGTTGTGCCAAAAAATGCAAAGCGTTCATCGGCCAGGGCCTTGGGCAGAACGCCGGCATAGGCTTCGATCAGGTGATAGCTGAGCCAGTCTTTCCAGGCTTCCAGGGGGAACGATGCCACCAGCGCCGACTCTCCCGTGAAAGCGGAGGGTTGCCAGACGGTAAATTTGGCTTGGCGGCCAAGTCCCGCGCCCTGAAAAAATGCCGGCCATTCGAGACCGGGGGCCTTGGTGGTGAAATCGGCCTGCGCCCAGGTATTGTTGGCTTTGGCGATGTCTTCTGAATCCGCCAAGCTGATATGTTTTTCCGCGATGGCCTTTTCCAGAGCCAGGATGCGCCCTGCCCGCGCGTCAGCGCCACTCATTCCCACCAGCTTCAACAGGGCGGCGACATGCGCCTGGTACTTGGCGCGGATGGACTGCATCCGCTCGCTGCTCGAAAGGTAATAGTCGCGGTTGGGAAGCTGCAGGCCTCCCTGCAGAAGATAGGCGGCGTAGTGATCGGAATCCTCAAAGCCGGGGGCGACCCACAGTCCGAAAATATTGGCGGTGTGGAAGTTGGTGTTGTTGAGCGCATCGACGTCGGCGCGGAGCGATTCGCCCAGGGCCACGGCCAGTTCGTGCTTGTTGTGGATGTCCTCGATCTTGTCGAGATGAGGACGCAGCGGCGCCAGGCCTTTGGCCTCGATGCCGGCTTCGTCCATGTAGGAGTTATAGATGTCGGCAATTTTCCGGGCGTTGGACCCGGCGGGTGCTTTGGCCGCGGCCGCTTCGGCAATGAGTGCCGCGGTATTTTTGTTGCTCTGATCAGCCAGGATGCTGAAGATGCCGACGGCGGCGCGGTCCGGCGGAAGCTCGGTGCGCTGCAGCCATGCGCCATTCGAGTAGGTGAAGAAGTCGTCGCCCGGCTTGACCGAGCGATCCATGTCTGCGACCACAATGCCGTGGGTGACCGGAGCGGCCGCGGGATTCTGCGCCCAGGAAATAGCCGGTACCAGGGCAGCGGCGGCGAGAGCGATGTGGACGAGTCTTCGGCGAGGGGAACAGGGCGACATGCTGTTTATCTGCGGCACAGGGGTGCCTCCTTGAACGATGCGTGACTCCGAAAATGGTAGCACGAGGCCGCGCGGCCTGCGGGATGAGCCGCTGATGACGCGGTGCACGCAGCCAGGCTTATAGAATCAAAGGCAGCGATGCACGAAGAAGACACGATCGTCGCCATTTCCACCGCGCCGGGACGCGGAGGGCTGGGTGTCGTCCGCCTTTCAGGGCCCGAGGCGCGTGTGATTGCCTTGCCCATGCTGCGCATGACGCGGGACTTGCCGGCGGGCCGCGCGGTCTTCGCGGAGCTCGTCGAGCCGGCATCGGGCGAGCGCATCGATGAAGTAGTGGTGACATTTTTTGCCGCCCCTCATTCCTACACCACCGAAGATGTCGTGGAGATATCGGCGCACGGCTCGCCGGTGGTCTTGTCTCACATGGTGGCGCTGGCGGTAGCAGCTGGCGCGCGTCTCGCCGAGCCTGGGGAATTCACCATGCGCGCGTTTCTCAACGGCCGCCTTGATCTGGCCCAGGCCGAAGCAGTGCGCGACTTGATTGAAGCGCGCACGCTCTACCAGGCCAAGGTAGCGGCGCAGCAATTGGGCGGGGCCCTGTCCCGCGAGTTGCAGCCGCACAAGCAAGAACTCATCGCCCTGATCGCCGAGCTGGAGGCGGGAATCGATTTTGCCGAAGATGATGTCTCGGTGCTGGGCTGGGAAGAAATTGCCAAACGCGTTGCCGCGGTGGCGCGGCCGCTGGCAGCGCTACAGCAATCCTTCGCCTACGGTAAAGCCGTGCACGAGGGCATTACCCTTGCAATCGTGGGCGCTCCCAACGCCGGCAAATCAAGCATCTTCAATTGCCTGGTGGAGCGCGATCGCGCCATCGTCACCGCCACTCCCGGCACCACGCGCGACGCGGTGAGTGAAACCGTTTCCATCGGCGGCATCCCAGTGCAGCTTGTGGATACGGCGGGCTTGCGCAGCGCCAGCGATGAAGCCGAGATGATCGGCATCCAGAAGTCTTACCAGGCGCTGGCCGACGCCGACATGGTCCTGCTGGTGCTCGACGCCAATCGCACAGATAACACGGCCACCGACCAGGACCTCCTGTTGCGCCTGCGCGACCGGCGCCTGGTGGTAGTGGAAAACAAAATTGATCTGGCGGCCGGCGCCCCGCGAGCCCACGGCGCGCCAACCACGCATATTGAAACTTCTGCGATCACAGGAAAGGGCATCGCCGAACTGCGCACCGAAATTCTTCGCCAGATCGGCGGCGCAGCGGGGGCGCAACCCGAAGGCCGCTTTCTCACCAACCTGCGTCACCAGCGGCTGGTAGCGGAATCTGTGACCAGCCTGGATGCCGCCGGCAGTGCGGCGCAGAACCACATCCCCCACGAGATGATCATGATCGATCTCTACGGGGCTCTGTGTCCTCTCGATGCCATCACCGGCGCCACCACCGCCGACGACATCCTGAACTTGATCTTCAGCAGCTTCTGTATCGGGAAATAATGCGCAGGGTTTTCTAAATCTGCTCAGCCTAGTTTTTTGGCAAGCAACTCATTCACCAGGGCGGGGTTGGCCTGGCCTTTGGACGCTTTCATCACTTGGCCCACGAAGAAGGCCGCCACCGTTTTCTTTCCGCCGCGATATTGTTCCAACTGTTTGGGGTTGGCGGCCATCACTTCGTCGATGATGCGCTCGAGATCGGCGGTGTCATTGTTCTGGCTGGGATTTTCGCTTTCATACACCGCCAAAAAATCCTGGCCGCGCTCGAATGCTTTGTCATATAAATCCTTGAGCATCTTGCCGGAGATGGCGCCGGATTCGACCAGGTCGGCGGACATGGCCACTCCCTGCATGGTGATGGGCGACTGGCTGAGACTGAGCGATCTGGCGTTGAGCCTGCCCAGCAGCTCGCTCTGCACCAGGTTGGATACGCGCTTGGGATTGCTGGCCACGCGGGCCGCCGATTCGAACTGATCGGCCATCTCCCGCGTCATGGTCAGCACCTGGGCATCGTATTCGGTGATGCCGTATTCCCTCACCATTCTGGCGCGGCGCGTCCCCGGCAGTTCCGGCATTGCAGAGCTGATTCCCGCCTTCCACTTTTCGCTCACCCGCAACGGCAGCAGGTCGGGCTCGGGAAAATAGCGGTAATCGTGCGCCTGTTCCTTGCTGCGCATGGCATAGGTCTTGCCCTCGGCGGGGTTATAGAGGCGCGTCTCCTGGCGAATGCGGGTGCCCGCATCCAGCATCGCGGCCTGGCGCTCGATTTCGTATTCCAGCGCCTGCCGGATGAAGCGGAACGAGTTGACGTTTTTCACCTCGGCCTTGGCGCCAAATTCTTTCTGTCCGCGGGGACGCAGGCTGATGTTG
>JBBSHD010000110.1:0-7300 GCA_038253455.1 Terriglobales bacterium
GGCCAGATGCCGGCCGTAGAGATGCAGAGCGCCGCAGCCCACTACGCGGCCATCCATCTCGACCACCACGAAGTCGCGAATGTTTTCACACAACTCGGCCAGGCTGCGGGGCAGCAGCGCACCTTCCTGCGAGAAATGAAGGATGACGTCGTAGATCTGTTGAACGTCGGGAAGGATGGCTTTACGCGTGCGCATACGCTTGTCCTTTCAAGGCCATGATGTTGTGCTCGGCTTCAGCCAAAGCTTCCTGCACCCGCACCGGTGCGGTCCCGCCCTGCACGTCATAGCCGGCCAGCACTTCTTCGAGGCGCATGGCGTTGTGAAAGTCCTGGTCGAAATCACCAAACTGCTGAAGCTGGGCCAGCGAAAGATGCTGCAATTCACATTGTTCTTCGAGGCACAGGCGCACCGCCTTGCCCACCTGCTCGTGGGCGCGGCGAAAGGGGGTGCCGCGGCGCATGAGGTAGCCTGCGGCAGCCAGGGCATTGAGAAAACCGACTTCGGACGCGTCGCGCATGCGCTCGTAGTCAAACTCAACTTCCTTCAACATGGCGGTGACGATGGGCAGCAGGCCGGTAATGCTCTCGGCGGCGGCAAAAACCGGCTCCTGGGTTTCCTGCATGTCTTTGTTGTAGGCCAGGGGCAAGCTCTTGAGCGTGACCTGCAAGGCAACCGCGTTGCCGAGACTGCGGGCAGCCTTGCCGCGAATGAGCTCCAGGGCGTCGGGATTTTTCTTCTGCGGCATGGCGCTGCTGCCGGTGGCAAAGCTTTCCGACAGGATCACGAAGCCAAACTCCCGGGTGGAATACAAGATCATCTCCTCGGCCCAGCGGCTTAAATGGAGGTGGATCAAGGTCAGCGAATTCACAAACTCAATGGCAAAATCGCGATCGCTGGTGGCATCGATGCTGTTGCGGGTGGGAGCCTCAAACCCCAGGTCAGCCGCCATGGCACGCCGATCAAGCGCAAGAATCGAGCCGGCGGCGGCGCCTGAACCCAGGGGACAAAGGTTCAACCGGCGGCGGCAGTCGATGAGGCGTCCGGCGTCGCGCAAAAACATTTCCACGTAGGCCAGAAGCCAGTGAGCCACCAGTACCGGCTCGGCAGGCTGCAAGTGAGTATAAACCGGCATGGTAGTGTGGCCGGCGGTGCGGGCCTGGTGGAGAAGGGCCAGCATCCATCCCGATAACAAGCCGAGGGTCTCATCGATCTTGTCGCGCACGTAGAGGCGCAGGTCGGTGGCAATCTGCTCGTTGCGGCTGCGGCCGCTATGCAGTTTGGCGCCAGCTTCGCCCATCAAGTTCAACAAGCTGGCTTCAACGAAGTGATGGACGTCTTCGATCTCGACATTGTCCGCCGCAGATGCGGGCGCTTCCGCCCACTGCCGGCCAATCTGCTTGAGGCCATCCAGCACCGAGGCGAGCTCCGCCTCGGAGAGGATTCCCAATCCGTGCAAAGCACGCGCGTGCGCGCTGCTGGCGGCCACCTCCTGGCCAACCAGGCGCTGGTCAAACGGAAAGGATCGCTGCCAATTTTCGAAAGCGGAATCCAGCGGCTTGCGGAAACGCCCGGACCACATTTTCATTTGAGCACCTCCTGCCGCAGGCGCGCGCGCCACCGCGCCGGTAAACCGAGGATGCGGATAAACCCGGCCGCATCTTTCTGGTCGTAGCTGTCAGACATGGAGAATGAGGAGAGGCCGGCGTCATACAACGACTGTTCGGAATGGCGGCTGGTGACTTCCACGTTTCCCTTGTAGAGGCTGAGTTCCACCGTGCCGTTGACCTCGGCCTGGGTGCTGTTCACGAAGGCGTCAAGCGATTCGCGCAACGGAGTAAACCACAGCCCGAAATAAACCAGTTCGGCGTATTTCAGCGCGACGTGCTGCTTGAAATGCATCTGCTCGCGTTCCAGGCACAACGCTTCCAGCTCGCGATGGGCGGTGAGCAGCAGGGTGCCGCCCGGGGTCTCGTAGCATCCGCGGGATTTAATTCCCACAAAACGGTTTTCCACCAGATCGACCCTGCCGATGGCATTGCGGCCACCGACCTCATTCAACAGTTCAACCAGCGAAACCGGATCGAGCTGCTCTCCATTCACCGAAACCGGGGTCCCGTGGAGAAAGCCAATCTCGATGTGTTCGGTGCGGTCGGGCGCGTCCTGGGGAGCGGCGGTCATCTGCCAGGTGGATTTCAACGGCGCGTTGGCGGGATCTTCGAGTTCGCCGCCTTCGTGGCTCAAGTGCCAGATGTTGCGATCGCGGCTATGGATCTTCTCGCGGCTTGCGGCCACGGGAATGCCGCGCTTCTCGGCGTAGTCGAGACAGTCTTCGCGTGATTTCAAATCCCACTCGCGCCAAGGCGCGATGACTTTGAGATCGGGCGCCAGCGCCTGGTAGGCGTGCTCAAAACGGACCTGGTCATTGCCCTTGCCGGTGCAGCCGTGGGCAACGGTATTGGCGCCGGCCCGCAACGCGACTTCCACTTGATGTTTGGCGATGACCGGGCGAGCCAGCGAGGTCCCCAGCAGGTACTTATGCTCGTACACGGCCCCGGCGCGCAGGGCGGGGAAGACGTAATCGGTGAGGAACTCGGTGCGCAGGTCTTCGACCACGACATCGCTGGCGCCGGTATCATAAGCCTTCTTCACCACGGCCTCGATGTCGTCTCCCTGGCCGACATCGCCGACCATGGCAATCACCTGGGAACCGTAATGTTCCTTCAGCCAGGGAATGATGATGGAAGTGTCGAGACCACCGGAATAAGCGAGAACAACTTTTTCAGCCACGGGCGCTCCTGGGCGGGAAGCGGCGCATGTCGCCTCCGAGAAGTAAAAGTAGAACGGCTTTCTGGACGTGCAAACGATTTTCCGCCTGGTCGAACACCACCGACTGTTGCGAATCGATCACCTCGTCAGTCACTTCATCGCCGCGATGCGCGGGCAGGCAGTGCATAAATACGGCGCCGGGCGCGGCTTTTGCCATCAGTCTCGCATTCACCTGGTAAGGAGCGAAGAGATCGCTGCGCTCTTCCACTTCGTCTTCCTGTCCCATGCTGGCCCAAACATCGGTATAGACAGCGTCACAGCCGACGACCGCTTTTGCGGGATTATTAAACAAATTGATCGACGCCCCGGTGCGCGAAGCCAGCTCGCGGGCTTGAAATAGAATTTCGGAGTCAGGCTCGTAGCCCTGAGGAGTGGCAATATTGATGGCGCTTCCCAGGCTGGCAGCCGCCAGCATCAGGGAGTTGGCCACGTTGTTGCCGTCGCCGACATAAGCCAGCTTGATCCTGGAAAGATCGCCAAAACGTTCCTGCAACGTAAGGTAATCGGCCAGGGCCTGGCAGGGATGCTCGCGGTCACTGAGCCCGTTGATCACGGGAATGGACGCATGCTCGGCCATGGTGGAAACGGTGGCGTGCTCGAACGTGCGCAGCACCAGCGCATGCACCCAGCGTTCCAGGTTGTGGGCAATATCGCTCAGTTTCTCGCGGGTCCCCAGCGGGGCATGGGTCTGGTCGATAAACAGAGACGTGCCGCCCAGGCTGGCTACGCCCGCTTCAAAGGTAATGCGGGTGCGCAACGAAGGCTTCTCGAAAAACAAGACTACCTGCTTGCCAGCCAGGGCCTGGCTGAATCCCGAGGGGCTGGCCTTTACCCGCGCCGCCAGCTCGAGTACGAACTGCAATTCGGCGGGCGAAAAATCGCAGATGCCGGTGAAGTCGCGGCCCGGCTCAAACCCGGCCTCGATAGCGGCTGCGTCTTGGGGACGTATGTCAACGGTGCGTGTGCTCAAATTCCTGATCTCCCTTTGATGGTTGATTTTCTGAAACGCTCGGCACTGGCCGCTTTGGTTGCAACCGCCGGAGCATCGCCTCCCGCGGATGGGAACGATGAAAAAATCTCGTCCAGGGCCGCGATTACCTGGTCGATATGCTGGTGCTCGATGATGTACGGCGGCAGGAAGCGCAGCGCAGTGTCATGGGTGCGGTTAATAATGATGCCGTGTTGGAACATTGCCGCTACGGTGGCTTTCGCCAGGTCCGCGGAGTGAAGCTCGATCGCCAGCATCAAGCCCCGGCCGCGCACTTCCTTGACGATTGAAAATTTACGCGCGAGCCCTTCCAGCTTCCGCTGAAAGTAGGCGCCCTCAGACTTGACGTGGGCAACCAGCTTCTGGCGTTCCAAAATATTCAGGAACTCGATGGCAACCGCGCACGCCAGTGGGCCTCCGCCGAAGGTTGTGCCGTGCATTCCGGGATGAAAACATTGCGCCACCTTCTCTGTGGTGAGCACAGCGCCGAGGGGCAGGCCGGCGGCCAGGGGTTTGGCCACGGTGACGATGTCGGGCACAATCCCGTAGTGCTGGTAGGCGAAGTAGCGGCCGGTGCGTCCCAGGCCCGATTGAATTTCGTCGGCAATCATGAGCGCGCCGTGGCGGGTGGCCAGCGCGCGCGCTTTATTCATGAATTGCTGGCTCAGAGGATAAATGCCCGCCTCGCCCTGCACTGGCTCGATGCAGATGGCGCAAACGCTGTCATCGAACTTGCTTTCCAGATCAGCCACGTCGTTGAACTTTACGAACACCACGCCGGGGACGAGCGGGGCAAACGGCCCGCGATATTTCTTCAGCCAGGTGGTGGAAAGCGCACCGAAAGTGCGGCCGTGGAACGAGTTTTCGATGGCCAGGATGCGCCAGCGGGATTTCATCCCATTGCGCAGCACCGAATAGGCGCGCGCCAGTTTCAAGGCCGCTTCCCAGGCTTCAGTGCCGCTGTTGCAAAAGAAACAGCGGTCCATTCCGGAAATCTTTGTCAGCTTCCGAGCCAGGTCCGATTGGAAGCCGTGATAAAAAAGGTTCGAAGTATGGACCAGGCTCTGCGCCTGTTTGGCCAAGACCCGGGTGATGGCAGGGTGGCCATACCCAAGGGCGTTGACGCCAATGCCGCTGAGAAAGTCGAGATACTTCCTGCCTTCGCTGTCATAGACGAAGACGCCCTTGCCGCGTTTCAGCAGCACGGGATGGCGATCGTAGGTGGAAAGCAGCAGCTCGGATTCGTCCTGCATTACGGAGGCGAGACTCATGCGACCAGCACCTCCGTTCCACATTCGATACGCGAGAAATAAAAGTTAGACAGGCATCCAGCTTCCGACGCGGGCAAAATGCGCACGCGGCGCACGCCTTTTTTCAGGGCGTCACGGCAGGCTTCGAGCTTGGGAAGCATGCCTCCGCCGACTACCGAGGATTCGATCAAAGCCGCGATCTGGCCGGTTTCCAGCCACCGCATGACCGTGCCCTGGGAATCTTTCACCCCGGCGACGTCGGTGAGGAAAAACAGCGCGTCGGCATTCCAGCCGACCGCACAGGCCGCCGCCATTTGATCGGCATTGATGTTGTAGTACTGCCCATCGGCTCCGGGCGCCATGCTGGAAAGAACCGGGACCCCGCCGTGGGAGCAGGTGAGATCGAGCCACTGGGGATCGACCGCCGCGATTTCGCCTACGTAACCCAGGTCGGCGCCGTGACGCTTGCGCGCGCGTATGCTGCCGCCGTCGCCGCCGCACATCCCGATGGCAGCGACGCCGGCTTTGCCCAATCCGGCGACCAGGGTCTTGTTGATGCGCCCGGCGAGGACCATCAAGGCGACGTCGCGGGTCTCAGCGTCGGTGACGCGAAGGCCATTGATGAACTCGCTGGTCTTGCCCAGCCGCGCCAGGGTGCGAGTGAGATCGGCGCCCCCGCCGTGAACGATGACCACCTGGTGGCCGTCGTTGATGAGCTCCAGCACCGCGTGTCCGCACTGCTGCACCAGCGCTGAATCCTCGACCGCCACTCCGCCAATTTTTATGACAATTTTCATAAGCCGTTTAGCCAGCGAGTCCTTCGCGCTCGTCAAATCCATACATAAGGTTCATGTTCTGCACCGCCTGACCGGCCGCGCCTTTTATCAGGTTGTCGAGGCAGGAGACGACGATCAGGCGGCGTCCCGTCGCATCAAGGGCCCAGCCCACGTCGCAAAAATTGCTATGCAGGGCGTAGCGGATTTCGGGCAGCCGCGGCGGCGTGAAGACGCGCACGAAGGGGCAGCCGGTGTAGAACCCGCGCACGATTGCGTTAACGGTCTCGGAGGTTGCCGGTTGCGCCAGCCGCAGATACACCGTGGAGAGGATGCCGCGCGGAATGGGCAAAAGATGCGGAGTAAAAATAAACTGTTCACCGGGAATCGCCAACTGCTCAAGGACTTCGCCGGTATGGCGATGGTTGAACAGGGAATAGGCGGAAAGGTTATCCGCCACTTCGACAAAGTGAGTCTTGGCCGTGGCTTTGCGGCCCGCCCCGGAGGCTCCCGATTTGCAGTCGCAGATAATATCGTGCCCGGCGTCGAGCAATTCCGCTTTCTGGAAGGGCGCGATGGCCAGAATGATTGAAGTCGCGTAGCACCCGGGGTTGGCGACCAGTTGCGCGGTGGAAATTTGCCGGCGATTGAGCTCAGGCAAGCCATAGACCGCGGCGGCGGTGATCTTCTCAGCGGCGCCGGCGTCGGCGTCGGAAAAATTGTAGATGCGGCGGTTGGCTTCAGCTTTCAGCCTCCAGGCGCCGCTGAGGTCGATGACGCGCAAGCCCAGGCGCAAGGCTTCTGGCATCCACTCGCGAGAAACTTCGTGAGGCGTCGCCAGGAACAAGAGATCGATATCGCGCAGTTTCGACCACGAAAAAGATTCCAGTGGATATGCCGTTTCGCCGGAAATCTGTGGAAACGAATCGGCGAGGTCCGCAGGTCCGTCACCGGTGTCACGGCTGAGGAGCATGGGCGTGGCCACGCGAGGATGTCTCAGCAAAAGCCGGGTCAACTCGAATCCGGCATAGCCGGTCGCTCCCACTACCGCGGTCTTCAAGGGTTGAGCCATCAGACCAGCATCCCCCGAAGACGCTGGGCAAGCCGGGTGGCCACCCGTTTATCGGGCGAGATGATCAGGACGGTGTCGTCCCCGGCGATGGTGCCTACGATCTGCGGCCATTCCTGGGCATCGAGCGAAGCCGCCACCGGCTGCGCGCTGCCCGCGGTGGTTTTCAGGACGAGCAGATTCTGCGCCTGGTTCACGCCGGTAACAAACTCGCGCATCAGCCGTGAAACCGACGGGCGCATGGGATCGAGAGGGTGGTCGTTGCGCTGCAGGGCATAGCCTTCATCAGGCAGCTTCACCAGGCGAAGCTCGTGCACGTCGCGCGACAGCGTGGCCTGGGTGACGCGGAAGCCATGCGCGGCCAGGCGGCGGCGCAGATCTTCCTGGCTGGCCA
>JBBSHD010000111.1:0-7297 GCA_038253455.1 Terriglobales bacterium
CGCTCTTCTTTTTAAGACAAGAGCGCAGGAGTATCAAATTGCACCAAACTGCAGTTGCTTTATACCTACACTCAATTGGAGGATTTGCCATGCAGAGCAGAGATTTTCTGGTTTACGCGACCTATCCCAACTATTCGAGTCTGGAAACCGCCGTCGCTGAATTGAAGACCGCGGGCTTCAGCAATACCGACATTTCCGTCCTATTCCCCGAAAAAGCGGGCACCACGGCATTTGCGGCAACCCATGACACATCCACCCCCACAGCGACCGGTGCAGGTTCGGGCGCGGTGCTGGGCGGCGCGCTGGGCTGGCTGGCAGGCATTGGCCTGCTGGCGATCCCGGGCCTGGGACCGTTCGTAGCAGCCGGTCCTCTCATGGCAGCACTGGCCGGTGCAGGCGGGGGAGCGGTCATCGGCGGCCTCGCCGGCGCCCTCGTGGGAATGGGAATTCCGGAAGAGCAGGCCAAGATTTATGAAGGCCACATCAACCGCGGCGGCATTTTGTGCACGGTTCACGCGCAGGACATGGCGTCAGCCACGCGCGCGCGAGAGATCATGGCTCGCACCGGCGCCCAGAACATCACCGCGCCGCAAGCCGCATAACCGTCGTTCAACCACCAATGGGAAAGCCACACGAAATTCGTGTGGCTTTTTTATTGGGGTGCCCCTCTGGCCGCAATTCTCAGGCGTGCTCTTCCGTCGTAACGTTTACGGTTTTTCCCGATGGATGCGCGCCTGCAGCATTTCGACCACGTCTCCCTGTTCCTTGGCTTTCGCCATATCCAGAGGGGTCTTGCCCTCGTTCGAATGGGCCTCGGGGTCGGCGCCATGATCGAGCAGTAACTTGCATAATTCCACGCTTCCCTGCGAAGCCGCCCCATGCAGCGGAGTGAACCCGCCGGTCTGCCGCGTGTTCACATCGGCGCCGTTCTGCAGCAGCGCAGCCGCAATTTCGTGGGAACGGCTGATGGCGACGCACGCCGCCAGGGCGGTGTTCTTCGTCAGGTTATTGGAGCGGCCTTCGATCGGGGCCCCGTGCTTCAGTAATGCGGTCACCACATCGCCATGGCCGAAAGCCGCCGCCAGGTGCAGGGGCGTCCAGCCATCCGCCGAATAGCCACCGGTTTCTCCGGAGCCGATCAGCGATTGCACGCGGGCTAGGTTGCCGCTGGCGCTGGCCTCAAAAATGTCCATGGGCGCCGCTCGATCGATCAACATCGCGGTAATTTCCTTGTGGTTGCTGTAGATCGACCACAGCATGGCTGAGACGCCGTCGGCATCGCGCGCCTGCGCCAGCGAAGGGTCTGCTTCGAGCAGCTCTTTCACCTTGGCGTCATTTCCAATCTTGATGCTTTCGATCATGATGCCGGTCAGCAGGTTTGCGTCCGGCGAGGAATTGCCCATGATGAGTGCGCTCCAATGGACGCAACCAGGTTGCCTGGTGATCAGTTGCGCTGTTTGAAATAGTAAGCGACTGGACGCAGCACAGGCAAACAGTTGCAGCAGGTCGTTGCCATGCCTGGTGGCTGGAAAATGTTGTTAGGTGAATTGTCATTCCGGAGGTGATTCGGCGGTCACTTCAGATCCAAGCGAAAAACGAAAAGCTCCTGTTTCCAGTTTTGCCTTTACACTAATCCTTCGACCATCTTGAAGATCAAATAGATCAGCAAAGCGAAAATACGAGGGACCATGCCTAATCGTCGTCATTTTTTGCGACTCGCCGCTCTAGCCTCCGGAGCATCGCTGGTCACATCTCGAAGCGCCGGGCTGCAAGGGACGGCCACAACCGCCTCCGCGACGCTTCCCGGGCCGATCGCAGCGCTGCTATCGATGAGGGCCGCGGCTTTGCCGATCACTGCCGCGGAGCGCCGCGGGCGCATTGAAAGAGCGCGCGCCCTGATGGCCCGCCATGAACTCGACGCCGTCGTTCTCGGCCAGGGAACCTCTTTGACCTACTTCAGCGGGATGCGATGGAGCGGTGGCGAGCGGCTGTTCGCCATGGTGCTGCCCGCACGGGCGGAGGCGTTCTACGTCGCGCCCGCGTTCGAAGAAGATCGCGCCCGCGAACAGATCGCACAGGGCCCCCTGGGGAGTCACGCTGACGTGCGCACCTGGCAGGAAGATGAAAACCCATACCAGAAACTTGCGCAGGGATTGAAAGACCGCGGCATCTCCGCGGGACGCATCGGCGTCGAAGAGCGGGTGCCGTTCGTGTTCAGTGAGGGCGTGGCCAAGGCGTCACCCGCGGCCCGCATCACCAGCGCTACGCCGGTCACCGCCGGCTGCCGCATGATCAAAGATGCGCACGAGATCGATCTGATGAGGCTGGCCGCCAGGGTTACGTTGCAAGCCTACGAAGCCGCCTACCGCTCGCTGCAGCCCGGCATGAACCAGGATGATTTTTCGGGACTGGTAGCGCTCGCCCATTCGCGTCTCGGCTTCTCGGGTGACGCCGGAGTTTCCGTGGGGACATATTCCGCGTTGCCGCACGGCTCCATCACTCCGCAGGTCATTCGCGAAGGCGCCATCCTGCTCATGGACGGCGGGTGCTCGGTGGAAGGGTACGTCTCCGACATATCGCGCACCTTTGTGCTGGGCAAACCTTCAGCCAAAATGAACCAGGTCTTCGATATCGTGCACCGCGCCCAATCGGCGGCGCTGGCAGCGGCGCGGCCGGGGGTGGCATGCCAAGCCGTGGATGCGGCGGCGCGCAACGTGATCGCGCAGGCCGGCTTTGGCCCCGATTACCGCTACTTCAGCCACAGGGTTGGTCATGGCATGGGCATGGACGGTCATGAGTGGCCGTACCTGGTGCGCGGCAACGCCCTGCCGATGGCGAGCGGAATGGTGTTCAGCGACGAGCCCGGCGTCTATATTCGCGGGGAATTTGGGGTGAGGCTCGAAGATGATATGCACGTCACGGAAAATGGCGCGGAGCTGTTCACCCCGCAGAGTCCGTCGCTGGAACATCCGTTTGGTTAGGCTCTCGCTGCTGACTGCGACGCAAGGCAAGGGTTGCTGAAGAACAGAACCTCAGACCGCTTTGGCCAGGTGTACCCCGAACCATTGATTCGAATCGAACCAGCTTTGCTTGATCGCAAAGCCGCCGGATTTCAGAATGTTGCTTACCATCGGCAATCCGAATTTGTAGCTGTTTTCGGTATGCAGCAGCTCGCTGTCTGCAAATTGGACGGTCAAACCCAGCGCGCGGATTGAGACTGATTGTTTCTTCAGGCTGCGCAGGTGCATCTCGATCCTGGACTCTGCTTCATTCCACAAGGCCACGTGCTGAAAGTCGTCCAGGTTGAAATTACCGTTCAGCTCGCGGTTGATGCGCTGCAGCATGTTTTTATTGAATGCGGCGGTGACCCCGTCAGCGTCGTCGTAGGCGGCCAGAAGAACTTTCGGATCTTTGGCCATGTCCAGCCCTAATAACAGCGTGTCGCCGGGGGCCAATGACTTTCTCAGGTTGCGCAGGATCTCCATGGCCTCGCGGGGCTCGAAATTCCCCATACTGGAGCCGATATAGAGCACCAGCTTGCGGCCGGGAAGCCGGCTTAGTTCCGCGATCCCCAGGGAATAGTCGGCGACGATGGGCCTGACCTGCAGCGTGGGAAAAGATCCGTTGAGGTGCGCGAGCGCCATTTCCAGGGCGCTGGCGGATACGTCCACCGGACAGTACACCGCGCGCTCCTGCTGGCGCAGCAGCGCCTCGATCACAATGGTGGTCTTGGTGGCGCTGCCCGCTCCCAGTTCGATCAGGGAAAGCGGCGGAGCGGCCGCGGCCACCATCTCGGCGGCATGCGCCTGCAGGATCGCACGCTCGGTCCGGGTCAGGTAATATTCGTCGAGCTCGGTGATGCGCTCGAATAGATCGGAGCCAGCGGCGTCGTAGAACAAGCGCGGGGGCAGGGATTTGGGGTGCGAAGTCAGGCCGGCATAGACATCGGCCGCCATGGAATCGGCAGGTATTACCGCCTCCGGCGCGGTTTTGACGTTACTTGCCATCGCGGGCCAGCCGAATGCCGCTGAACTGCCAGCGCACCTGCGGAGGAAAGAAATTCCGGTATGCCGCACGGATGTGCGATCGCGGGGTCGCGCACGAGCCTCCCCGCAGCACCATCTGGTTGCACATAAATTTGCTGTTGTATTCGCCCAGCGCGCCTTTGACCGGCTTGTATCCGGGATAAGCGCTGTAAGGGCTGGCCGTCCATTCCCACACGTCGCCGAATAACTGCTGCGGCGCGCGGCCATCAGGGAGACTGGCAGGCACGGGATGGAAATTTCCCGATTCCAGCAGATTGCCTTCGACTTTGGCCTCAGTGGCGCCAACTTCCCACTCCGCTTCGGTGGGCAATCGCGCGCCCGCCCACCGCGCATAGGCGTCGGCCTCATAAAAACTCACGTGGCATACCGGTCCATCCAATTCCAATGGATGCAAGCCGCCACTGGTCATCGATCGCCACGCGCCCTGGTCCTGTTCCCAGTAAAGCGGCGCGCTCCAGCGATTGGTCTGCACCGTCTCCCACGCGTCGGAGAGCCAGAGTTCGGGGCGCCGGTAACCGCCATCCTCGATAAATTCGAGATATTCACGGTTGGTGATGAGGCGGGAACCCAGAGAAAATTCCTGCAGGTACACCTGGTGCCGAGGGCCTTCGTTATCGAAGATAAAGTCTTCACCGCTATCGGCGCCGATGGGATAAAGGCCATCGTCCCAGCCGAACCACGCCAGGGGTGGAGCCGCCGCATGTTGCGAAGCGGCCGGTGGCGGCGACGGGCGGTATGCGGGCCGAATGGGGTTGGTCCACAGCGCATGCTTGATGTCGGTAATGATTAATTCCTGATGCTGTTGCTCGTGGTTCAAGCCCAGCACCGCCAGCGACCGCACCGCAGCATCGCCGTTAGAAGCCAGCAGCCGGTTCATGGCCTCATTCACATGACGGCGGTAGCCGCGGACCTCGTCCAGGGTGGGACGCGAGAACGCGCCGCGCACCGATCTCAGGGGCTTATCCCCCACAGCGTTGTAATAAGAATTGAATAACACGCGAAACCGGGGGTCGAAAACGCGGTAGGCGGCCACGTTGGGTTCGAGAATGAAGGTCTCGTAAAACCAGGTGGTGTGCGCCAGATGCCATTTGGAAGGGCTGGCGTCCGGCATGGACTGCACCATCTGATCTTCCGGGTTCAGGGCGGCACACAGCTCTTCGGTCTGCGCTCTGACCTGGTTGAAGCGGCTGCTCAGGTCATTATCCTGCGTATCCAGACTACGGTCTTGTGACAAGGCGCTGGAAACCATGGGGAACTCTCCGATGTACGCCGGCCTGGGCATCAGGGGGAGTGATGGATTGATGCGAAAACCCAGACCTGCAATCATTACTTTAACGGTGGCGGAGGATAAAGTAATTAATTTGGCGATAAAAGATTTTCATGTTATCAACAGCCTCCCATCGGTTTTTGGCGCCCACAATGAGCCGCGAACTGCGATTTCTTGTCCCAAGAAAAAAGCCCGCAAAAAATCGCGGGCTTGGATATTAACAACTGGCGGAACTCTACTTCTTGGGGGTTGTAGTCGCAGCAGGCTTCTTGGGCGCCCCGGCTGGGCGTGCTGGGGCGACGCCACCGGTGGCGTTATAGGCGTCCACGATCTGCTGGGTGATGTTTACGGTTTCTCCCGCCCACAGTACCGGGCTCTGCTGGCTGGAGATGTCGAGAATCACTGAGTAGCCGTTGGCGCGGGCATATTTGTCGAGCACATCGAGCAGCTTGCCGCCCACCCGCTGCGCCATTTCATTCTGCTGTCCCTGGAAGTCATTCTGGGCATCTTCCACGGTGCGCTGCAGGGTCTTCTGTTTGGTTTCGATGGCACGCAGGCGGTTGGCGCGTTCTTCCTCGCTGAGTTTGTCGCCCGAAGCGTTGAGCTGTTTTTTCAGGCTATCAAGCTCTTCGGTGCTGCGGTTGATTTCCTGGCGTTTGGGTTCGAACTTCTTTTCGAGGGCATCGAAATCACGCTTGCCTTCGGCGGTGCTCACGATGGCGGCCTGGATGTGAATAACGCCAATCTTGGTGGGTGCTGAGGATGGGGCTTGAGCGAATGCGCTGGCGGAGACAGCTAGGGCCGCGGCCAGCATAAGGGATATCTTGCGTATCATCGTGGGTTAAACTCCTTAGAAAACTTGGGGTGCACTTCTATCAAGTACGGGCCAGGCCAGGTCAAAGGATGTTATTTGGCCGCTGCCGGGCATAAATCTCCTGCGAACGCATAACCTTGGGGACGCTCCACTTTTACCGGAAGGCCATCAATCTGCAAGCGCTGAGCGGCAAAAACTCGAAACGCCTGCTCTCAGGGATGCTTCGATTATAGAGACGGGCCTCATCAAACGTCAACGCCAGCCGGGGCGTGGTCATGGGCCGGCATGTAATTTGGACGCGCTCTGTGGCATGATGTGAGCATGGGAAATAAAAACGCACAACGGCCGGAAAAAAAGAAACCCAAGAAAAAGTAGGCCGGTGGCCAGGCCGGGCTGATCGAAGTTGAACACGGCCGTGTACCGGCTGATATCGCGCGCCGCCATCCGCTGCGACGCCGGCGCGGCCGCGCGCGCCTAGAAGGTCGTGCTTACGGTGAACCGAAAGGTCTTCCTGGGTTCCTTCAGAATGTTTTGCGGGGCGAAAGTTGAAAGCGCCGACTGGAAGCTGAAGTCTCCGGCGCCGCCCGCCGGGAACATAGCGCGGGTGATCTGGTTGGGCGTGTTCGACACGGTATTCAGCGTGAGCGGGTTATACGCGTAATAAATGCGGAACGGCGCGTTGACCACCGGCAGAATCACCTGCAACTCCAACCCTGACGACATGCGCGGGGTGTAGTTCGTGCCCGCAATGGGCCGAAGCGTGGAATTGAACCTCACCGGCCCGCCGCCGGAAATGCAGTTGAAAGCCGCGTCAATCCCGATGCAGCCAAAGGCGGTGGAATTCAGCGTCCTCAACTGGGTATTGGTAATTTTCAATTGCGACTGGCGAGCAATGAAATCCATGCCGAAATCGGTGAAGGCAGCCAGGGTCACCGGTCCCACGATGGGGATACGGTACTCCACGTTCGAAATCATGCTGGTATCGCCGCCGGTGGCCACGATGCGCTGGATCGGGATGGGAACGGTAAGGTTCCCGCGCCGCGGGTTCGACGGATCTTTAGGCACGGGACTGCCGTCGGGGTTGGTCAGCGGAAAGTCAAACTTATCCGGCAAGTACGCGTAGGGGGTGATGAAGCGCTGGTCAAAGCCGCGAAGATCGTTGTCACCGCC
>JBBSHD010000112.1:0-7247 GCA_038253455.1 Terriglobales bacterium
AGCGCTTGCAGTTCCCAGTCTCGCGCCGTGTGCTCGTAATATTTCAGCGCGTGGGCTAGGGAAACCGCCGGCTCACCCTCGCGGCCCTGAGGCCGCAAGCGAAGATCAATACGGAAGACGGAACCTTCTGACGTATTTCGGGAAAGAATTTCCACCGTCAGCTGCGCCAGCCTGATGAAATATTCGTGGTTCGATATTTCGGCTGCCTCCGCTGCATCTCCATCCCCGTATATAAAAAAAAGGTCAACGTCGGAGCTGTAGTTCAGCTCATTGCCGCCCAGTTTGCCCATCGACAGGATGGAAAACGGAACCCGCAGCTCGTCATTTTCCCCGCCATAATTCCCCGGAGCTGTATAACGTCGCGCGAGTATGACTCTTGCCGCGGATAGTCCTTCCGCCAGCAGCACGTCCGACAGGGTTGAGATTTCGGCGGTGGTTTCGGCCAGTGGGGCGATGGCCAGAATATCCCGCAACATAATGCGAACGTATTCAAACCGCTTAAACCGCGCCAGGGATGCGGAAACGTCGCTGCTGGTCTCGCGCGCGGTGAAGCGCCCATATCTCTCGGCGTAATCCTCGCGGGAGTAGGATTTCTCCAGACTGCGGTCCTGCTGTAACGAGAGCAGCAGTTCCGGATTTTTGATGACCGTTTCCCCCAGGTACCGGCTGGAACTGAAAACTACCATCGCGTAATGAATCAGAAACCGGTGACGCTCCAGCGCTTTGATGAGGTCCTTGCTCGATTGCTCGATCAGCCGGTCGAAAAGGTTGAGCGCAGCATCGGGATCGGCAGACGCCGGCAGCAGGGTCTGCAATGCTTCCGCCAGGCCAGGAGGTACGCGCTGGATGATACGCCGCAAGCTCTGCAAGGCAACCGGACGGTCGTTAAACTCGATTCCTGAGAGATGGGCGAAATCTGAATCCGGATTGACTGGTGGGATGTCAGACACGGCGGTAGCCAAGCCAGAATAGCAGAACGGAACTGTTTGTCTTTTCGAGGGTATGGGAGAAATCTTTTGTGCGCAAAAAAAGAGACCCGGCGAAGACCGGGCCTCCCAATTCAATGCTAAGCCTTAAATGTCATAGTAAAGCGCAAATTCATAAGGATGCGGACGCAGCCGGATTGCGTTCACTTCCTTTTCCCGCTTGTAGTCGATGTAGGTCTGAATCAATTCTTCGGTGAACACGTCGCCTTTCACCATAAACTGGTGGTCGGCCTGCAGTGCGTCGAGCGCCTCTTCCAGCGAGCCAGGCATGGACGGAACCTTGGCCAGTTCTTCTGGTCCCAGGTCGTAGATGTCCTTGTCCAGCGGCTGTCCTGGGTCGATTCGGTTTTCCACTCCGTCCAGGCCGGCCATCAACATCGCGGCGAACGCCAGGTAGGGATTGCAGCTTGGGTCGGGCGGGCGAAATTCCACGCGCTTCGATTTTGGCGAAGCTGAATACATGGGGATGCGGCACGCCGCGGAACGGTTGCGGCGCGAATAGGCAAGGTTCACCGGCGCTTCGAAGCCCGGCACCAGCCGCTTGTAGCTGTTGGTGGTCGGAGCGATGAGCGCGGCCAGTGCGGGACCATGCTTGATCAATCCGCCGATGTACCAAAGCGCCATCTGCGACAGGCCGGCGTAGCCCTCACCCGCAAACAGGGGCTTCCCTCCCTTCCACAACGACTGGTGCGTGTGCATGCCGTTGCCGTTGTCCTGGAACAGCGGCTTGGGCATAAAGGTCACGGTCTTGTTGTGCTGGTTGGCCACGTTGCGGCAGATGTACTTGTAGATCATCATGTTGTCGGCGGAGCGCAACATCGACGTGAACTTGAGATCGATTTCGGTTTGGCCGGCGGTGGCAACTTCGTGGTGATGGCATTCCACTTCGAGCCCGCAGCCCTCCATGGTCATGGCCATCTCAGTGCGCAGGTCCTGGTAGTGGTCGGTGGGCGGCACCGGAAAATAACCTTCTTTGGCGCGCGGCCGGTAGCCGAGGTTGTTTTCTTCTCTCCCCGAGTTCCAGCGGCCTTCGTCGGCGTCGATAAAGTAGTAGCCGTGCTGCATGCCCTGATCGAAACGGATGCTGTCAAAGATAAAAAATTCCGCCTCCGCGCCGAAGAAAGCGGTATCGGCAATTCCGGTTGATCCCAGGTAGAGCTCAGCCTTCTTGGCGATGTAGCGGGGGTCGCGGTCGTAACGCTGCTTGGTGACCGGGTCGAGAACCTCGCACACCATGATCATGGTGGGGACCTCGGTAAAGGGGTCCATGATGTACCAATCCTGGTCGGGAATTAAAAGCATGTCGCTTTCGTGAATGGCAGCCCATCCGCGAATCGAAGATCCATCCATGCCAAAGCCTTCTTCGAATGAGCTTTCCGAAACCTGTTTGATGGGATAGGAGACGTGATGCCAAAGTCCGGGAATGTCGGTGAATCGAAGATCGAGGATCTTGACTTCGTTTTTCTTGATGAACTCCATGATCGCCTGGGTGCTTTTCGTGGTCTCCGCCATGCTTTGATTCTCCTTAAGATTGGCTTTTCGCAAATCTATCGCGCAGTTCGAACTTGGGACCCGGTTTCACCGCTTGCGGGCCTGTTTAACAAACAAGAATTGGGGAATGTGTCCTGCTAGAATCGGAACAGCTACAAGAATATGCCGGTGAAACGAATCCGGCTCATTCATAGTTTTTATGGCCCTTATAGAATCGAGTAATAGGATTTCCCGTCTGGCCCTTCCCTGACTCTTACCAATGGATTTTGACCAGCTCAACGCCTTCCTCGAAGTGGCCCGCCACAACAGCTTTTCCCGGGCCGCGGAGAAGTGTTTCCGAACACAGCCTGCCATTTCGTCCCAGATTCGTTCCCTGGAAGAAGAAGTCGGCGCCCGTCTCTTCGATCGCTCCGGCGGCAAGGTCGCGCTCACCGCCGCGGGCAAGGTTTTTCAGAAATATGCGGAGGAAACGTACGAGGCCAAGCGCACCATCATTACTTCCCTGGCGGAAATGGAAAGAGAGCCCCGCGGAGAAATCGTTGTAGGCGCCAATGAGGGGACGTGCCTGTACATTCTGCCCGAGGTATTCGCCGAATTCAAAAGGCAGTATCCCAGCGTCGCCGTGGGCATCAAGCGCGCCGAGCGCGCCCGGGTCATCGATTGCGTCATAGATAATTCCGTCGATTTTGGGTTCGTATCGATGCCGGTCAGTGACAATCGCATGACCACGGTCGTCATCCACAAGGATGAGCTGATCCTCATCACCCCTCCCGGCCATCCGCTGGCCAGGCTAAAGTCTGTCTCCATGGATCAGGTCATAAAGTTCCCGCTGCTTTTGCCCAAGGTAGGCCACACCAGGGACGCGATCGAACAGATATTTCATGAGAACCGCTTAAAGCCAAATGTTTCCATGGAACTCGATTCCAGCGAGCTCCTCAAGCGGTTCGTGGCGGCCGGAGTGGGCGTAGGCTTCATCGCCCGGTTTCACGTGGCCGAAGATGTGCGCGCCAAAATCCTGATTTCGATTCCCCTGGCCGATGTCCGCATCAAGCGCGAGGTAGCGCTGGTGTTCCGCAAGGACAAGGCTTTGAGCCGGGCTGCGCTCGCTTTCATTGATATCGCCGTCAAATCCAAGACCAGCCAATCACACGCAGTTTAAGAAATCTTTTCGTTTTGGCCATTTGCTTTCCCAGCACACTTTTCTTTGTGTTAAATTTTAAAACTTGCGGTAAAACGACTGACGACGAGGGAGAACACCGATTTGGGCAGAGACATGATCCCCAAAAACATTTTTCTTACCAAGGGAGTTGGTAAGCACAAGGAACGCCTCACTTCATTTGAGCTTTCGCTGCGCGACGCCGGTATCGCTTCGCAAAATCTGGTGCGGGTATCATCTATTTTTCCCCCATTTTGCAAGCTTCTGCCGCGCAAACAGGGCTTAACCTACCTCAGCCCCGGCGAAGTCGTTTTCGCCGTGGTCGCCGAGAATTCCACCCGCGAAGCCCATCGCCTGGTTGCTTCCAGCATCGGCCTGGCGATTCCGGCTGACAACAGCACTTACGGCTACCTCAGCGAACATCACTCGTTCGGCGAATCAGAAGATGCGGCAGGCGATTATGCCGAGGAGCTGGCCGCCGAAATGCTGGCCACGACGCTCGATGTGGATTTCGATCCGGAACGCTCCTGGGACGAGAAAAAAGAAATTTATCGGATTTCCAACAAGATTGTGCGCACCATGAACGTCACCCAGTCAGCTGTAGGCGACAAGCACGGCCGCTGGACCACCGTGATCGCCGCCGCAATCTTGATTTTCCGGTAATTCCCCTGGATTCACCGCAAACCGCAGCGCAAAAAAATAAGCCCAGCCTTTTCCGGCTGGGCTTTTTTTGCGAATTGCGAAGGCGAGACTACTTTACCTTGGCAAAGATGATTACCAGCGTGTACAGCGCCAGGGATTCGATCAGGGCGAGTCCCAGGATCAGAGAGAGTTGAATGCCGGGACGGGCTGCCGGATTGCGCGCCAGGCCCTCACAGGCCGCGCCCGTGGCCTTGGCTTGCGCAATGCCGCAGACTGCGGAAGCGATTGCCATGGAAAAGCCGGCGGTGATTGCCACCCAATTGGTGCCGGCCATCCCCGTGCCCCCCTGGGCATAAACCGGGGTCGCCAGAATGAGAAATGCCATTGCCATAAACACAAAACTCAATTTACGCATCGTTTTACTTCTCCTTTTATGAACTGCCGCCAGTGGGTGGTTGACATCATCCCCTTGCAGATGCCCTCACGCTTGCGGCTGAAACCTTTTACTCGCCTGTCTAGTGCCCGTGGCTGACCGCGCCCGAGAGATAGACGGTGGTGAGCAGCACAAAAATATATGCCTGTAACAATGAAACCCCGACGTGCAGTCCGAGGAAGATTACCGGTACGCCGATGGGCACCAGCGAAAAGAAAACCAGGGTCACCATATCCCCGGCAAAAATATTTGCATAAAGACGAATCGTCAATGAAAGCACGCGCGCCAGGTGACTGATAATTTCGATGGGAATCATCAACAACGCCAGGGCCGGCAGCGGTCCCATGAAATGCTTGGCGTAACCCAGGGCGCCCTGCGCGCGGATTCCCTGCCAGTGGTAGTAGGCAAAAGCCACGATGGCGCACCCCAGGGGAACCGCTGCATTCGCGGTGGGAGATTCCAGGCTGGGGATCATCCCGATCAGGTTCGAGCCCAGAATAAATAATCCCAGGGCGATGAGGAATGGAGTAAAGCGATCGCTGCCATGCCCGATAATTTCGTGACTCTGGTCCTGCACAAAACCGTGGATGGTTTCCATCACATGCTGCAGCCGCGAGGGCGATTCCACCGAGAGGCCGGAGCGCACGATCACAAAAAATACAATCAATGCAAGAAACACCACGAGCTGCATGGCCACAAAGTTTGTGATGGGGTGCATGGGATCATTGGGATGAATCCGCAACAGGGTCAGCAATCCCAGCACCGGGCCGGCCAGCACCCGGTTGAACAAATCCGTGATCCAAAGTTGTGGTTCCATTGGGTTAATTCTGTTGAAGATCAAACTTCAGGTGTTCTTGTTCTCACACAACGTGCCCGCTAAATTCCATGTCGGACGGCCGCGTAAAGCTCAAAAAATGCCTCGCCAAACATTGCTGCCACCGGCAGAAAAAGTCCGCCGAAAAAGCCATAAATGTTGATTGTGGGACTGCTGAATATAGCATAGGCAATCACGGCGATCAAAGCGTAGCGGGCCACGAACCGGAACACAACCCCGCGCGCCGATCCCCGCTTGAGAGTTCTGGTCATGCCATCTGCCAGGGTGGAAACTACCTCCTTCAGCCAGAAGAAATTAAGACCCGAAATGAGCGCTCCTACCAGGAACCCAAGGGCTGCGGCACGGCCGAAACGCACATAAAGCAAAACCAGTGAGGCCAACCCGAACAGCAGCATAAATTTCAAGATTCGGGGAAAGGCCTCGGAATAGAAATCGTTTTGCGGCAGATGACCGGGGCCGGACGGGGGCGCGAATAGAGGTTCTTCCCTCAACTCATTTCGACTCTGACGAGAGAACTGTGCGTATCAGGTGAATAAAGCCGGCCACGGTGCCCAGGATCAATCCCGGCAGATAGATCCACTTGGTATGCAGCCAGTGATCAAGGCCGGTTCCAGCCAGCCAGCCGATAAAGGTTGCGGCGGGCAAGACAATTCCCAACTGAATCATGCTCTCAACCTGGGCCCAGCTGGTCTTTTTATGACGATCTTCCGGATTATCAGGCATAACAGCTCATGCTCAGCGCAGTAACAACGAAGTGTGCGGGATGGATTGGGTGGCCGCGTTGATAAATTTCTCGGGGAAAATGCCAATGAACACGGTGGCCAGGCCGGAGACAGCCAACGCGGTCATCATCCCCGGAGAAATATAAACGGGAGTATCGTCCACCGCTTCGCCCATGAACATGGCGTTAGCGATTCGCAGGTAGTAGTACACCGCGACCGCGACGTACACGATGGCCGCCGATGCCAGCGCGAAGTGTCCGGTTTCCATCAGCGAGAGGAAAATAAAGTACTTGCCGTAGAACCCGGCAAAGGGCGGAATCCCGCCCAGTGACAGCAGGAAAATGAGCATCAGCACGGCTGACACCGGCGCCTTATGGTAAAGGCCCGAGATATCATCGATCTCATCCCCGATAATGTTGCGGTGCCGCAAGGACGTGATTACCGCAAAGACTCCCAAGTTCATGAAGGTGTAAACCAGCAGGTAAATCAATATCCCTTTGATTCCCGTGGGATTCGTATGCGTCGAATCCCCGGCGACCAGGCCCAACAGCATGTAGCCCACGTGGGCAATGGATGAATATGCAAACAGCCGCTTGAGATTGCTTTGAGTCAGCGCCGCCAGGTTTCCGCCGGTCAGTGAAGCCAGCGCCACAAAAACAACCATCGGCACATAAAGCGGCCGCAGCGAATTCAAGCCGGTGAGGAAGATGCGCAGTAATAGCGCCCACGCCGCCGCCTTACCCGCGACCGAGATAAAACCAGTGATGCTCGTGGGAGCGCCCTCATAGGCATCTGGAGCCCACTGGTGGAACGGTACCGCGGCGATCTTGAAGAACAACCCGGCTGACGTCGTCACCAGCGCCAGAATGATGATGGGGTGATGAGGAGCGTTGAAAAGCTGGCCGTTCAACGATTCCGAGATCACCTTGAGATTTGTACTGCCGGTTAAGCCGTAGAACAACGACAAGCCGTAGGCAAAAAT
>JBBSHD010000113.1:0-7229 GCA_038253455.1 Terriglobales bacterium
AGAAACTCCCGGCCCCGCGCAGCTTACGATTTTTACGCCGCTCTCACAGAAAATTGTCGATCACCTGAAAGAATCGGACCTCGATAATCTCACTCCCATCGAGGCCCTGAATCTGCTGCATGATTTGAAAAAACAGATCCAGTAATGGCAGAAGCCGTACTTACTTCTTTGAGGGACTTATGACCAGACGTTTGGCCGGCCTGCGCCGCCAGGTGGGGCAGGTAATGATTGTCGGCTTCGACGGCGCCGGATTTGAAGGTGAGCTGCAGTCCACGCTGCGGGATTTCTCCCCCGGAGGTGTGATTTATTTTGCCCGCAACCTGACCGGCATCCGTCAGACCTGGGACATGCTGGCCGCCACCCATCGCCACTCCGCCACTCCGCCATTCCTGTGCGTCGATCTCGAAGGCGGCACGGTTGATCGCCTGAAAAATATGCTGGCGCCCGCGCCCTCGGTGTTCGAGGTCACGGCCTCGCGCCGGCACGCACTCTATCGCCGCCATGGTGAAATCATCGGACGCGAATGCCGCGCCCTGGGCTTCAACGTCGATTTCGCCCCCGTCCTCGATTTAGGCCTTCCCGCATCAGCAAAGGTGCTGACCACGCGCACCATCCCCAACGACACCGCGGAGACGATTGTGTACGCTCGCGAATTTCTTAAAGGCCTCTCCGCGGTGAAGGTGCTGGGCTGCGGAAAGCATTTTCCCGGCCTGGGGACCGCTGATCTTGACTCCCATCATGCTCTCCCGGTGGTGAATAAGACTTGGAAGACCCTGTGGTCTGAAGACCTGATGCCCTACCGGTCAATCCACCGCCAGCTTCCCTTCATCATGGTGGCGCACGCCGCGTATCCCGATGTGACTCGGGATTCCACACCCGCTTCCTTATCGCGAAAATGGATTACCACTATCCTGCGTAACAAGATCGGCTATCGCGGGTTAATCGTCGCCGACGATCTCGAAATGGGAGGCGCGCAGGCCGCCGGCTCGGTGGGCGAGATCGCGGTCGAAACCATGGCCGCCGGCTCCGATATCTTCCTGATGTGTCACAACCAGAAGCTGGTCGCCGAAAGCTATGAATCGGTATTGCGCGAGGCGGCGCGCAGTTCGAAGTTTGCCGAAAAGATCGCCTTTGCGGCCAATCGCGTCCTCGCCTTCAAGAAGCGTCGCCCCATACTGAAAGCGTTTCCCGCGCTCCCCTCCGCGGCTCGGATCAAGGCGCTGCAAAAAGAGATTCGCGATTTTAACCAGCAGGTCGCCGCTGGAACGAATCTGTCCCCCTCCGCAAAAGCGGCCTCGTCAACCGCGAGACCATGATCGTTGCCGGCGTAATGAGCGGCACCTCGGCCGATGGCATCGACGTCGCCGTGGTGAATGTTCGCGGCTCCGGATTCAAAACCCGCTTCGAGCTCGTGGCCCATCGTGGCTTCGCCTATCCCGCAAATGTGCGGCGGTTCATTCTTTCCGCGATGAATGCCGGCAGCGCCAGTGTGGCGGATTTATCACGCCTGAATGTGCTGCTGGGCGAGCTTTACGCGGATTGCGTCGCGGAAGTCGTACGCAGCTCCGCCGCCGCCATCGAGCTGGTGGGATGCCACGGACAGACGCTCTACCACCAGGGGCGTCCTCAAAGCTTTCTCGGCCGGAAGATTACCACCACCTGGCAAACCGGCGAAGCTTCGCGCATCGCATCGCGCCTCGGCGTGCCCGTGGTTTCTGATTTTCGTCCCGCCGACATGTCTGCAGGCGGCCAGGGCGCCCCGCTGGTTCCCTTCCTCGATTACCTGCTTTACCGAAACCGGCTCAAGGGACGCATTGCCCAGAACATCGGCGGCATCGGAAACCTCACCATCATTCCCGCCGGCGCATCTCCTGAGGATGTATTGGCATTCGATACCGGTCCGGGAAACATGATCATCGACGCGCTCATGGAGTCCCTCTATCACCGGCGCTTTGATCGCGGAGGCGCGGTCGCCGCTTCCGGCAAGGTTTTGCCCGGCGCCTTGCGGCGCGCTCTCGCAAATTCCTTCTTCGCCGCCAAGCCTCCCAAATCCGCGGGACGCGAGCAATTTGGCGACAAATTTGTGCGGCGATTTATCGCTCTCTGCGGCGACGTTCCCCGCGCCGACATCATCGCCACCGCCACCGCGCTTACTTCCGCCAGCATCGTTCAGGCGGTCCTGAAGAATGTGCGGGACATTCATTCCTTCGACCGGTTCATCGTCGCCGGCGGGGGGACAAATAACCTGACGCTGATGCGATGGCTGGCCGCCGAATTGGAGGTTGCCGGTTCCAGCGCCGCAAAAAACATGCGCCGCTCCCGGCTTCGAGTTTGCAGCAGCGAAGAATTTGGCTTGCCCGCCGCCGCCAAGGAGGCCGCCGCGTTTGCCATCCTGGCGTACGAAACCTGGCAACGGCGTCCCGGCAATGTTCGGTCCGCTACGGGCGCGCGCCGCCCCGTGGTGCTGGGAAAAATTGCCTATGACTAGCAGAACAATTTATCGCCGGGCAATCTCCTTGCTGGGCCTCGCCGCCCTTTTGCTGTCGGGATGCACCGCTCCGCCTCCCCGCAATACTTTGGTGATGATCATTGAGAGCGGCCCCGCCAATCTCGATCCTCGGGTGGGCACCGACTCGCAATCTGAACGAATTGGGAAGCTGATCTTCGACTCGCTGGTGCGCCGCGACGAGCATTACAACCTGCAGCCGTGGCTGGCGGAGACTTGGGAAATCCCCGACCCTCTCACCTATATCTTCCACCTGCGCCACGACGTGCGCTTTCACGATGGCGCCGCGCTTACCTCGCGCGACGTGAAATGGACTTTCGATTCCATCATCTCCGGCAAAGTAGTGAGCCCCAAGGCCAGCACCTTTCAGTTCGTGAAGCAGGTGGACGCGCCCGACTCTTACACCGTGATTTTTCGTCTTAAGGAGCCTTATGCCACGCTGCTGTGGAATGTCTCCGATGGCGCCATCGCCATCGTGCCCTATGGCAGCGGCAAGGATTTCTCCCAGCACATTATCGGCAGCGGTCCCTTCCGGTTCGTCAGCATGGCGCCCGACACCGAAGTAGTGATTGAACGCAATCCGGATTACTGGGCGGAAAAACCTTCGGTCGAGCGAGTACGCTTCGCCGTGATCCCCGACAACACCACGCGCGTCCTGGAGCTGCGCAAGGGGACAGCCGATGTGACCAGCAATTCCCTGACCGCCGATATGACGCTGGCCCTGCGCAAGGAACGCAATCTCGTAGTCGAAGAGTCGCCGGGGACAACCTACGCCTATCTCGCCTTTAACCTCCGCGACCCGGTCCTGCGCGACGTGCGCGTGCGTCAGGCGATAGCCTACGCCATCGACCGGCAAACCATGATCAAGTACCTGTGGCGGGACCAGGCGCAACTGGCAGCCAGTATTCTGCCGCCACAACATTGGGCCTACACCGGAGATGTGCAGAAATACGACTACGATCCCGAAAAGGCGCGGCAGTTGCTCGATCAGGCCGGCTATCCCCTCGTCCACGGCCATCGCTTCAGAATTACGATGAAGACATCGACGGAGGAGTCATCGCGGCTGCTGGCCGCGGTCCTGCAACAGCAACTGGCGCAGGTGGGTATCGAACTTGATATCCGCACCTACGAATTTGCCACTTTCTATTCCGATGTGCAAAAGGGAGCGTTCCAGATTTACTCATTGCGCTGGATCGGCGGCAACGAAGATCCCGATATCTTCGAGCACGCGTTTCATTCCAGAAGTTTTCCTCCCAAGCGCGCCAATCGCAGTTTCTATGCCAATCCCAACGCCGACGCGCTGATCGACCAAGCCCGCAGCACCACCGACCAGGCCACCAGGGCAGCGCTGTATAAGCAACTGCAGCAGATTCTGGCCACCGACCTGCCCTACATCAATCTGTGGGACCTCGATAACGTAGTAGTGCACTCCTCCCGCGTAACCAACCTGCACCTGAGCACCTCCGGCAACTTCGATTTCCTCCGCACCGTGCGCCTGGCGCCATAATCAATAAACTCTATATCGTTTTTTGGTGCCGGGCGATCACCGACGTTCGAGATGGCGCGAACAAAACCTAACATCACGCGTCCCTCTCCTATCAGTTGTCATTCTGACGATCCCCGACTTCACCGGGGTGAGGAAGAACCCCTGCATTTCAACAAGTATTTCCTTCGGTGTTTGTCAGTACCAGGTTCCCGATAAATTTTTCCTTGCGCGATTTTAAGATGACCAATTACCTCCAACCTAACCGGCGTCAGTGCTAACATTTCAAGCCTATGCGAATCTTGTTCGTGGGTGATGTCTTCGGCAGTCCCGGCCGCAAAATTGTACGCGACCATCTCGCTCACGTGGTCGAATCCAACGCCATCGATCTCACCATCATCAACGCGGAAAACTCCGCCGGCGGATTCGGCGTGACCCCTTCGATTGCCGAGGAGCTCTTCGACCTCGGCGCCGACGTCCTCACCACCGGCAATCACGTCTGGGACAAGAAAGAGATCATCGAATACTTCCGGTCAGCCGATGTAGCCAGCCACGGCCATCCGCGCCGCCTGTTACGCCCGGCCAACTATCCCCCGGCCTGCGCCGGTTTTGGCTGGTATGAAGGCCAAACTAAAGCGGGAATGAATTATGCCGTGATCAACCTGCAGGGACGCACCTTCATGGTCGATAACGACGATCCTTTTCGCACGATCGACGAGTTGCTGAAAAATATCACCGCTAAAGTAATTTTTGTCGACCTGCACGCCGAGGCCACTTCAGAGAAAATTGCGATGGGTTGGTACCTCGACGGGCGCATTACAGCCCTCATAGGGACACATACCCACATCGCCACCGCCGACGAGCGCATCCTTCCCCAGGGAACGGCCTATCTAACCGACTCCGGCATGACCGGCCCGTACGACGGAGTAATCGGAGTGCAAAAAGAACAGGTCATCGAACGCTTTCTCACCAGCATGCCCGGCCGCTTTCAACCCGCCACCGGCGATGTGCGCTTTTGCGCCGTGATTGTCGATTGCGACGAGCACACCGGCAAGGCCAGCGGCATCAAGCGGCTGATGTTCACCGAATAGCGGCGCGCCACGCACACCACAAAAAAGAGCAGCCCCGTATGAGGCTGCTCTTCTGATTTGCCAGGTAGTGAGTCTAGCGGCGGCGGCGCTTCGCAGCGGGACGCCGGGCTGCTGCCGGGGCCTTTCCTGCCATGGCGCCTTCCGTCATCTTCATGAGGAAGGGAGATGCGTCGTATGAAGTGGGTTTTCCCTGGAACTGCACTGTGGAACCCACTGCCGGGGCCACTCCCACGGGATTGGCCAGCGTGACTTCGACATCAGCGGTCTTCGCCGCCATCATCTCCGGGGTCGCCGCTACGGTGATCTTTGACCGGCTGGAAGTGATGACCTGCCCTTTCAGTCCTACCGCTTTGCCCTTGATCGCTGACCACACTTTGTCGGCTGCGTCCTGGTTTCCTGAGGAGAGAATATATTCCCAGTCGCTGAACGCCATCTGGGTGGGCTCATGGTCTTTCACCATGAGCGCCGCCTGCTCGGAAGGTGAAGGCTGCGGCGGTCCGGCTGCAATGGTGAAATCGGCCGGCGGAACCGCGGTGGTTTTCGTCTGGGCCAGCAGTTGCTGCCATCCATCTTCGCCGTGGTGGAATCGCAAGTAGCGGCTGTGTCCATACTTCAAGTATGCGGGATTGTTATTGCTCAGGTTGATCGCGCGGGCGATGAACCAAAGTCCGTTTACGTCGTCAGCAGGCTTCGCTTCGAGGTACGCCAGGGCCAGGGGATAAACATCCTGGATGGCCGAAGGATCATTGGAAGGATTGGCTTCCACCGCTGCGCGCAATTCCTGCTGGGCCTTGGTGTAGTCCTTCACTTGCAGGGCGCCAAACCCCTCGGCGCCATGGAACACGCTGGCGGCGATCGATTTCAACTTCTGGTAGTCCGCGTCTGCCATTCCTTCAGGCTTGTTATAACTCTGCAAGGCGGTCACGCCCTGCGCGCCCAATTGGGCGGCTTCGGCCAGCGATGCCGCGGCGTTGGCCCCACCTGCAGCTCCCGCGGCGCGCTTAACATAGACCTCCAGAAGAAGCGCGCGAACGTTGTTGGGATTCAATTGCAATGCGCGCGCCGCGGCGTCGGCGGCCTTGGCGACATTGTTGCTCGCCTGGTAGGCGGCCATCAAAATCTCCATCGCGTCTTCCTTCTCGATGGTGTTGGGATATTGCTGTAGGAAGGCTTCCATGGCGGCTGCCTTGGCGGTCGGATCAGCCGTGTTGTAAGCGGCTATGTAAGCGTTGTATTCGGCGGCATCCTTGATTTGTTTTTGCCCCTGGGCGGTTTGTCCAGCGGCAGCCAGCGTGAAAATCACCGCCAGCAGGGATGTAAGAGCCAGTTGTTTCTTCATTTTGATCGAATGCTCCTTAGAGATTTGAAAAATTTTGGGAATAGGGCCGGTCAACTTATCTGTCTGAAATCTTCGCATCTAATACCTTTCTCCTAATATCTTAAGCTTGATTCCCTTAATGGGAAAATGCCGCCAACCCTAAGCTCATCTCCAAGCGGCGACCCTGGCTGCTGCGCAATTGCCTGCTGTAGTTATTTAGATGCGTGCTATGAAGGGAACGCAATTATAGAAATCATCCTCTCATATGGCAAGGATTCCGGCCGAAGTCCCATGGTTCCCCGCCCCGTCACCCATGAGCAACTGTAAGGAAACGCGTTGAATCTAAAAGCTGGTTACTGCAAACATTTTTCAGGGAGAGGTCGTCGTTGGGCACAATATGAAACTCGTGAATGATAAGACCATTGGACGTAAGACCGTGAAAGTTGCGTCAAGAGTTGTGAGCACAGCGCTGGCTCTGATCATTTGCGCCGGCCTGGTGTTTGGCGCCTCATCCTCTCCGCGCAAAAACTCCCACAGGCGTACTAAAACCGCCCCCACCTCGACCGCCAGTTCAGCCAATTCCGGCTCCAGCGAGGACGCCGGCACGCTGGTTCGCAACACCATCCAACATGAACTCAAGGCGGCGGATGAAGACCACACCCGCTGGCGCTACAAGCTTCGCAAGACCACCGCCACCGGGACCCAGACACGAGAAATCATTGATACCGATCAGGGCGGCGTAGCCCGCACCGTCGCCATCAACGACAAACCGCTCACTCCGGAGCAGCGGGCCGCCGACGACAAGCGATTGCAGGATTTTCTCGCCAGCCC
>JBBSHD010000114.1:0-7153 GCA_038253455.1 Terriglobales bacterium
CTCCCGACCTGGTGGGAATTGGGATGGAAGCCGATGCCCTGCGGCGCCAGTTGCATCCCGAGGGCGTGGTCACGTATGTGATCGACCGCAATATCAATTACACCAATTTCTGTACGGAATATTGCACGTTCTGCGCGTTTTACCGTCCTCTGAAAGGCCCTCTGGCCAAGGAAGGGTACATTCTCGACCTGGACACCATCTACGAGAAGATCCGGGAGACGGTGGAGATGGGCGGCACCGGCATCCTCATGCAGGGCGGCCTGCACCCTGATCTCAAGATTGACTGGTTCGAGCGGCTGTTCAGCGGCATCAAGCAGCGGTTTCCCATGGTGCACCTGCACTGTCTTTCGGCCTCTGAGATTCTGGCGATTGCCGAGTACAGCGAGCTCAGCCTGCGCGACACCATCATGCGCCTGCGCGATTCCGGCCTCGATTCCATTCCCGGCGGCGGCGCCGAAATTCTGGACGATGAGGTTCGCTTCAAGATCGCCAGGCTGAAATGCCTTACCGAGGACTGGCTGGAAGTGCATCGCGTGGCCCACTCCCTGGGCATGCGCACCACCGCCACCATGATGTTTGGCGTGGGCGAAAATGTCGAGCACCGGGTCAACCACTTCCAGAGGGTTTACGACCTGCAGGAAGAAACTGGCGGGTTCACCGCATTCATCCCCTGGAGTTTTCAGCCCAAGAACACCGCCTTGGGCGGGCGCCGGTGGGACGAAGCCACGTCGGTCGAATACCTCAAGGTGCTGGCCATCTCCAGGCTGTTTCTGTCGAACATCGAGAACGTGCAATCGAGCTGGGTCACGCAAGGCCTCAAAGTGCTGCAACTGGGGCTGCGATTCGGCGGCAACGATGTAGGCTCGGTCATGCTGGAAGAGAACGTCGTGCGCTCCGCCGGGGTCAGCAATCACACCACCGAGGAAGAGTTGCGGCACATCATTCGCGACGCCGGCTTCCGGCCCGTGCAGCGGGATACGCTCTATACCAGGTTCTTTTTGAACTAGCTTTTTCGGCAGTGGCTGACCGCTATCGGCCCCTCCGAGGCATCTACCCCATCAGTTACAATCGTGCTGCTGGTAATCCTCCGCTGCGGGGCCCTTCTGAACTCTTTTCCTATCCATTTCTTATCGGTTTTTGCCTCACGCGGGGTCGTGCCTTATTTCCGCGCGCATTTTCTCGATAAAACTTTTCAGGGGCTCTACCAGATCAACGCTTTTGACCTGCTGCTCCTGATTCCCTATTTCATTGTGCTCACCTTCCTGGCTTCGTATGGCGTGCACCGCTACATCCTGGTCTTTCTGTACTACAAGAACCGCAATAACCGCACCACCAGCCCGCCTTCGCAGTTTGCCGAGCTGCCCCGGGTCACCATCCAATTGCCCATCTACAACGAGCAGTATGTGATTGACCGCCTGGTGGATGCCATCTGCCGCCTCGATTACCCGCGAGAAAAACTCGACATCCAGGTGCTCGACGATTCCACCGATGAAACCTGCGACGTGGCGCGCAAGGTGGTGGAACACTATGCCGAAGTGGGGCACGACGTCGTCTACCTGCATCGCGACAACCGCTCGGGTTTCAAGGCGGGCGCGCTGCACGAGGGCATGAAGGTATGCAAGGGCGAGTTCATCGCCATCTTTGACGCTGACTTTGTACCGCCCAGCGACTGGCTGATGAACGTCATCCATCATTTCTCCGAGCCTACGACCGGCATGGTGCAGACACGGTGGACGCATTTAAACCGCCACTACTCATTTCTCACCGAAATCGAGGCCATTCTGCTCGACGGCCACTTCATTCTGGAACACGGCGGGCGCTCGCGCAGCGACGTGTTTTTTAATTTCAACGGCACCGCCGGCATGTGGCGGCGCGCCGCCATTGACGACGCCGGAGGCTGGAATTCCGACACTCTCACCGAAGATACCGACCTGTCATACCGGGCGCAGTTCAAGGGCTGGAAATTCAAATACCTGCAGGATGTGGAGTGCCCGGCCGAGCTGCCCATCGAGATGACCGCGTTCAAGACCCAGCAGGCGCGCTGGGCCAAGGGATTGATCCAGGTGGCGCGCAAGACCTTGCCCCGGATGATGAAAAGCGATCTGCCGTGGCGCGTGAAGTTCGAGGCCTGGTATCACCTCACCGCCAACATCAGCTATCCGCTGATGATCCTGCTGTCCACGCTGTTGCTGCCGGCCATGGTGGTGCGCTTCTACCAGGGATGGTTTCAGATGCTGTACATCGACCTGCCGCTATTCCTGGCTTCCACTTTTTCCATCTCATCCTTCTACCTGGTGTCGCAGAAAGAGCTTTTCCCCAAGACCTGGCCACGCACCTTTATCTATCTACCGTTTCTCATGTCGCTGGGCATCGGACTGACCATGACCAACTCCAAGGCGGTGCTGGAAGCGCTGTTCGGGGTGAAGAGCGCCTTCGCGCGCACTCCCAAGTACAGCGTCACCACCAAGGCAGAGACCCGGGTCGCGGCACAGAAGTATCGCCGGCGCCTGGGATGGGTCCCATGGATCGAGCTGGCGGTGGGCGCCTATTTTGCCCTCACCGTCTGGTACGCCATTGATAACGAAAACTACGTGACCGTGCCGTTTCTCTCGTTATTCGTGCTGGGCTACTGGTACACCTGGATCATGTCGCTGGTGCAGGGCCGGTTTGACCGCCTGCTGACCCGCTCTGAAGCCCATGACAAGCCATTTCCGGTGGGCGTGTAAGCGAAAGCAGTGGCGCTTCCGCGGTTGTTCAAGATTGCGGAAATTTAATGCACCCACTCTTAATGGATGAAAGCCGCGACCTGGGCTTCGGCTGCGGGACCGAGTACGTTTATTTTCAGGAGTTGCGGGAAAATGTCAACCGGTTATTCGCATATAGTTTTGCCGGCGCTGACCGGGGTGCGCTGGCGTTGGGGATTCTGATATCCTTACTCCCTTATGCAGACGCTTTACCTGATCCTGGTGATTTCGGTGGTCACGCTCATGGGAGCCGCCCTGGCGGCTTACATACGGGTGCGCCGCCACATGAAATCGTCAGACGCCCGGTTAAAGGCCATGCTGCAGGAAATTGAGCAGGAAAATATTCTGGATCAAATCAGCCGGCGACGCTGAAGACTGTTCCCTTCCCCTGGGGATTGCAATGGAGCAGGGGGTTCGCCAGAAAAGTGCAGAGAAACTAACTTGTCAAAAATGATTTCCCAACCCCCGGCTTACCAGGCGGCTTCCCCGGCGATCGCAATGCCCCAGGCAGCCAGCCGAACCATCGGCCGCAACATATTGCTGGTTGTGGGCGCCGGCCTGCTGGTGGCGGTGTGCGCGCGGTTCGGGACTTTTCCCCTGCCCTTCACGCCCGTCCCATTTTCCCTGCAGAATTTTGCGGTGCTGCTGATCGGTCTCACCCTGGGCAGCCGGCGCGGGGCGCTGGCTTTGGTCCTTTACCTGGCCCAAGGGGCCGCTGGATTGCCGGTTTTCGCTCCCACCGGGCCGGGCGGACTGGCCCAACTGCTGGGGCCCACTGGCGGATACCTGCTGGCGTACCCCGCAGTCGCTTTTCTGGCCGGCTGGCTGTTTGAAAAATCGCGCAACTCGCCTGCGGGCGCGTTTGCAGCGGCCGTAGCGGGCGCCACGGCGGGCGAAATGCTTCTGTTTGCTTCGGGCATCACGTGGCTGAAAGTTGCAGCCCACTTGTCTTTCGCGCAGGCAGCAGGCTTCGCAGCCTATCCTTTTTTTGCCGGAGAAGCGCTCAAAGTGACGATTGCCGCCGGCCTTGCATCCAAACAGCGGGTCTTCCGATCGCGTCCTGATGAGAATCAGTAAGGCCAAATCGATGTCATCCCCCACCATCGCAGACGTTCGTGAAATTACTGTGGCGCATAGTCCTGATTCGGACGACGCCTTCATGTTTTATGCGCTGGCCACCAACAAGGTGCGCACGCCCGGCCTGAAATTCAGCCACATCCTCTGCGACATTGAGACCCTGAACCAGAAGGCGATGGAAGGTTTTTACGATCTTTCCGCCATTTCGTTTCACGCCTATCCCTACGTGCAGGATAAGTACGCGCTGCTCAATACCGGCGGCAGCGTGGGCGAAGGGTACGGGCCGATGATCGTTTCCACGCGCATGTACACCGTGGAAGAGGTCAAGAAATTGACCATCGCCGTGCCCGGAGAACTCACCACCGCCTACCTCGGTCTCAAGCTGTTCGCGCCCGACGTCAAGACTGAAGTTGTTCCCTTCGATCAGATCGTGCAGGCGGTGCAGGCGGGGAAATACGACGCCGGGTTAATCATCCACGAAGGCCAGTTGACCTACGAAAAGATTGGGCTGCGCAGAATTCTCGACCTGGGCAGGTGGTGGCGGGAACTTACCGGGCTGCCTCTGCCGCTGGGCGGCAACGCCATTCGCCGCGACCTGGGGCCGGAGCTGATGGCCAGCGTGGGCGCGGCGCTGAAAGACAGCATTCAATACGGGCTCGACCATCGCGAGGAAGCGCTGTCTTACGCCATGCAGTTTGCCCGCGACCTCGATGCCCAGACCGCCAACCGGTTTGTGAGCATGTATGTGAACGAGCGCACGCTGGACTACGGAGACGATGGCCGGGAAGCCATCCGGCGCCTGCTGGATATGGGCTTCAAGGCGGGAATCATTCCCCGCCAGGCTCAATTGACGTTTGTTTAGCTGGTTCGATTCTTCCGTCACAGTTTTGTCTTTCACTAACCATCCCCTGCCCGTTTGACCATTGTTTTTTTGCGGCCTTAAACTGGGTGTATTCTTCCGGTTGCCATGACCTGATTTATTCTGGCTGCCGATAGAACGTTTCGACGGCTTCACATCCCAGGAGACTGCTCATGACCACTGCTTCCACTTCCCCGGCAATTTCTACCTCGCCTTCCATGTCGCTCGATGAGATGAAGCGGCTGTGCAACCGCATGCGCATCGAGATCGTAGAAATGATTGGGGCGGCGGGCAGCGGGCATCCGGGGGGCTCGCTTTCCGAAGTGGAGATGATGGTGGGGCTTTATTTCAAGGTCATGCGCCACGATCCGCAGAACCCGTCATGGACGGACCGCGACCGCTTCATCCTGTCAAAAGGACACGGTTGCCCGGCACTGTACGCGGCCATGGCCGAGGCCGGCTACATTGATTCCGCGCTGCTTAATACCCTGCGCAAGCTGGGCTCGCCGCTGCAGGGACACCCTGACAAACGCATGATGCCCATCCTCGAAGCCAGCACCGGCTCGCTGGGGCAGGGACTTTCCATCGGCATCGGTATTGCCCTGGCCGCGCGCCTGGATAAGCTCGATCATCACACCTTCGTCATGACCGGGGACGGCGAAACCCAGGAAGGCCAGAACTGGGAAGCGGCCATGTTCGCCTCTTACCACAAGCTGAATAACCTGACGCTGATCATCGACGATAACCACATGCAGCTCGACGGGTTTACCAAAGACATTCTGGACCTGGCGCCACTGGGCGACAAGTTTCGCAGCTTCGGCTGGCATACCCTGGAAATCGATGGCAACAAGCTGGAAGAGGTCATTCCCGCTCTGGAAGAGGCTCGCGCGGGCAGCGGCGATAAGCCTTGCTGCATTATTTCCAACACGATCAAGGGCAAGGGCGTGTCGTTTATGGAAAACAAGGCGGAATGGCATGGCACCGCTCCCAAGCCGGAGCAGGTGGCGGCTGCGGTTAAAGAATTGAAGGCGAATTACCCTGGTTGAGAAGTCAAAGGCAGGCTGCGCGTAAGGTCAAAGGCGTCTCGGGTGTTGATAGTGGGGTTGACGGGCGTGGTTGGAGACTCCATGTGGGAGACAACAGGTTCCTCGGCTTCGCTCGGAATGACAATTCCATTTGGGGGAGAGGGCTTTGCTGAAAGTTGGATTTGAGATTTTGATTTGGCTGCACATTCAAGTCTGAACCATTAAGACCGAAGGGAAACATTCATGGAAGCTAAGGTTGCTGGATCTCCGCCGAAAGTGAAACCTGAAGCCACTTCTTCCGAGGGCAAGCCTGCGGACAAGAAAAAGTTTTCGCTTCCCATGGGCATCGCCACCCGGGAGGCCTACGGGCAGGCACTGGCTGAGCTGGGCGCGGTGAACCCGCAGGTGATGGCGCTGGATGCTGACCTGGCGAAATCAACCTTCAGTGTTACCTTCGCCAAGAAATTTCCCGACCGTTTTTTTACCTGCGGCATCGCCGAGGCCGATATGGTGGGCATCGCCGCCGGGCTGGCGCTGGCGGGCAAGATTCCCTTTGCTTCTTCATTCGCGGTTTTCCTGATGGACAAAGGTTACGACCAGTTGCGGATGGCCGTGGCTTATCCCGGGATCAACGCCAAGTTTTGCGGATCGCACAGCGGCATCTCCATTGGTGAAGACGGGCCCAGCCAGATGTCGGTCGAAGACATCGCGCTGGCGTGCGGGCTGGCCGGCTTTATCGTGCTGGTGCCCTCCGACGAGTTCTGCACCCGCGCCCTGGTGCATCGCATGGCCGAACACGTGGGTCCCGCCTATATGCGAACCGGGCGTCCCAAGGCCCCAATCATTTACGGGCCCAATGATACCTTTGAAATCGGCAAAGCCAAGATCCACCCTTCACCAGGCGGTGGAAAAGATGATGTGGCCATCGTGGCCTGTGGCTTTGAAATGGGATACGCGCTGGAAGCGCAATCGCTGCTGCACCATGAAGGCATTTCGGCGCGGGTGCTGGACATGCACACCATCAAGCCCATCGATGAGGACGCCATCGGAACCGCTGCCCGCGAGTGTGGCGCGATCGTTTCCGTGGAAGAACACCTGCTCGACGGCGGCCTGGGCTCGCAAGTGGCACGCGCGGTTGCGTTGACTCATCCCGTCCCCATGGAGTTTGTGGGCATCAACAACACGTATGCGGAGTCGGGAACGCCGGATGAGCTAATGGAGAAGTACGGGCTTACCACGCCTTACATCGTCAAAGCGGTGCGGGCGGTATTGCAGCGGAAGTGATCTGGGGTATCGTTGCTCATCGAAAGTCGATGGTGTCAGCCAGTCTCTGCTCTTGATGTTGCAATCCAGCGAAAATCTCAAGACGTTGCATGAAAGGCTCAATCCAGCTCCCGCAGCTCCGGCCGGGTGAAGTAAGTAAGGGTGAGCGCAATCAGGGCGATACC
>JBBSHD010000115.1:0-7152 GCA_038253455.1 Terriglobales bacterium
CACCAACAACGCGCAAGGGCAGCCGATTGCTTTCCGTCCGCTGAACCAGTTACAGAAAATCTTTCCCATCTCGGAAAGCACCTCATTCTCATCCAACCGCTTCGATCATCTTTTAAATGAGAACAACGTGCTCACCCTGCGGGGCGGCTACAATCCCAGCCATCTCACCGGCATCCAGGTGGAATCGCAGAACCAGGCGCTGGGACAAAATGATTTTTCCCGCACCGGCATTCAGGATTTTCACGATTACGCTGCCGTGGCCTCTCTTACCAGCACCCTTACCCCCAGCATCGTCAACGAGCTGAACTTCAATTACGGCCGCCGCGCAGCCCAGTTCCGCTCCCAGACCGGCGATGCGGTGGCCGCCAATATTGCCGGTACCGCGTTCTTCGGTCGCGAGCTGTTTTCCCCGGATCGCCGCACCGAGCCCCGCTACCAACTCAAAGATAACGTGAGCTGGAGCGCCGGTCACCACCTCTTCAAGTTTGGCGGAGACTTCAATTACGTCAAGGTTGACGCTACCTTCGAGCTCAATTTTGCCGGGCTGTTTAACTTCGGCGGAATCGGCGCCTCCACCTTCGGCTTTACCCGCACCCCCGGCTGCACCGAGAGCGCTCCCAACTGCGCGCCCGACTTTACCGCGGTCCAACAGTATGGCCTCGGCTTCCCCTCAAACTTTATCCAGGGCTTCGGCAATCCCAAGAGCTCGCTCCGCAACAAGCCCATTGCGTTCTTCATTCAGGATTCATGGAAGTTTCGCCCGAACCTGACCTTTAATTACGGCCTGCGTTACGACAACGAGATCACCCAGCAGATTGCAACCGTGCCGTTTTCTGATCCGCTGTCGAAGATCGCTTTGAGCGGCGCCGACCTCAAGGCTGCGCAGGATGCAATTGGGGTGCAGCAGGGAATTCCGCGCAATAACAAGAACTTCGGGCCCCGTGTGGCCCTGGCGTGGGACCCGTGGAACGACGGCAAAGATGTAATTCGCGCCGCCTACGGAATCTTTTATGACCACCCGCTGCAGGCCATCGCCTTCAATTCCGACATTGCCGACGCCGTGCAGCAGCAGCAGTTCGTGGCCATTCCGGGCAGCCCTACGCCCACTGCCTTGCTGAATGCGGTTCAGATCTTCCAGGGAACGGTGTGCGTGCCCGGCGCGGTCCCCACCCCGGTGTGCGCGGGCTTGCCCGCTGGGGTGTTCACCCCCGGCGTGGCGGCGGGCTCGCAATACCAGTTTGGCCGGCAGCGCTTCAACGATCAGACCTTCCCCGGCTTCGGGCCGGTGCTTCCATTCACCCTGCCCATCGCCAAGAATTTCAAGTACGCCTATGCCAACCAGGCCAACTTCACCCTCGAGCACCAGTTCTCTGAAGATGTTTCGCTCAGCATGGGATACCTGATGGTAGGCGCGCGTCACCTGCCCCGTCCCATCGACGTCAATGCTCCGCAGAACGATTTGCTGATCCAGAACTTTGTCCGCTTTGCCGGGCGGCCTCCGGCTAACACCACCGAAGCTTCATCGTTCAGCCTGCCCACCACCAGCAACGCGGCCTTCACCGTGCGCATCCCCGGGCTGGTCGTGGTCAACAACGCTACCGGGGCGGTGATCGTCTCGCCCGCGGCGGCCAACTTCTTCCGCCCCAGCGCGCCTAACTATTTCCTGGTTTCCGCCTTGACCGGCGGCCTGGTTTCGCCCGCGGCGCTCAACGCCGCGCTCACCGGTTCATTGCGCACCCCCGGTGTGGTTTCACCATTTGGCTCGGTCAACGCCCAGGTCTCGAACGGAAGCTCGGTGTACCACGCGTTCAACGCCGACTTGAAGAAACGCTTCAGCCATAACCTGCAGTTCCTGGCCTCGTACACGTGGTCGCATAGCATCGATGATTCGTCCGACCTGCAAACGCTGCTACTGCCGCAGGACAACCGCAATCTTCGCGCCGAACGTGGCAATTCACTCTTCGACCAGCGGCACCGGTTCGTGCTGAGCGCGGTGGCTTCTTCGCCGGTAGCCTGGGCTTCAGGATCGAGTTTCTGGGAGCGCGTGCTGGCCGATTTCACTTTTGCCCCGCTGATTGAAATTTCCGCCGGCCGTCCCTTTAACATCCTAACCGGCGTCGATACCAACAACGATCAATCGAACCAGACTGACCGGCCTAACGTGGCCGCCGACGGCACCCTGGTAGTTCCGGCTGGTTTCCAGACTGGAAACCTGGGCCGCAATCGCGGCATCACCCGCGGATATCAATCGGTGGATTTGCGCGTGACTCGAGCATTTCGCGTGGGCGAGCGGTTCCGGCTTGACGTGATTGGCGAAGGCTTTAACCTGCTCAACAAATTCAACCAGGCCAGCGCGTCGCCCTTCTTCCAGGATGTGAATACCGTGGGGCAACGCGTCGGCAACAATTACCTGGGGCGCTCGACTGCGGCGTTTGATCCGCGGCAATTTCAATTTGGCTTGAAAATCAATTTCTAAGATTTGCTCAAAGCGAGTTGGGTTCCGTGGCCCGGATAGCGAAGCGGAAGGTAGGGAACGCCAACGGTGTGCATGAAGTGATACCCCAGGCGTAATTGACCCTTGATTGCCTGCCCTGTACGATTTCTTACAATCGTAATCAGCGGCGGGCAACGTTTTGTCGCGCAATCTCCGATAGCCTTTGGCGCGGAGAGCAGTCTAACCATCAGCACCCGGCAAGCCGCCAAAAGGACTAATGAAAATTTCAGCTTCTCGCCATGACGATGGAAATTTGAATAAAGCTTCCCGCATGAGGGCAGCACTCTACGGCGCCCGGCGTTGGAAAAACCCACTGTTGCTGGCGGCTATCGTGGCGCTGATGACATCCTGTGAAACCAGCCGGCCGCAACGCGCGGCTGTCCCGGTGCCCGCAGCCCCGCCTACCCTGAGTGCAGCCGCGCCGGAAGTTGCGCCTGCCGAGGCGCCCCCGGCGCCTGCCGCCTCTCGACCGGTAAACGCCGAGCTGAATCGCGCGGAATCCGCCTACCAGTCGGGACTGGTGAATTACAACGCCGGCCACCTGGAGGCGGCCAAGGCCGATTTTGACAAGGCGGTGGATGTGCTGCTGGGCGGCCAGGTAAACATCAAATCCGACGCGCGGCTGCAATCGGAGTTCGACAAGATCATCGACGGCGTACACAACCTCGAAATGGCGGCCCTCAAAACCGGTGATGGATTTACCGAGCAGAAGGCCGAGCCTGCGCCCATCGATGAAGCCAACGACGTTCGTTTTCCCGTTGACCCCTCTCTTAAAGCCAAAGCCGCCGCCGAAGTTTCGATGATGCCCTCAGACCTGCCGCTGGTGATGAACGACCTGGTGGCCAGCTATGTGAATTATTTCAGCACCCGGGGACGCGGAACCTTCGAGCGCGCCTATCGCCGCTCAGGCCGTTATAAAGACATGATCCAACGGGTCTTCAAGCAGGAAAATATTCCCCAGGACCTGATCTACCTGGCCCAGGCGGAATCGGGCTTCCAACCCCTGGCGTTGTCGCGCGTAGGCGCCCGCGGAATGTGGCAGTTCATGTCCTACACCGCGCCCGGCTATGGCCTGCAGCGCACCTGGTGGGTGGACGATCGCGAAGACCCCGAGAAAGCCACACGCGCCGCCGCCCGGTTCCTGAAGGAATTGCACCACCAGTTCGGCGACTGGTACCTGGCCATGGCCGCCTACAACTCAGGCGCGGGAACAGTGCAGCGCGCGGTGCAGCGCACTGGCTACGCTGATTTCTGGGAACTCTACCATCGCGACGCTTTGCCCTCGGAAACCAAGAACTACGTTCCCATTATCCTGGCGGTCACCATCATCTCCAAGAATCCTGAGCAGTATGGCTTCAACAACCTGGTGCCCGAGGCGCCCGCCAATCCTGACCGCATCATCGTGAATTACCCAATCGATTTGCGGCTGGTGGCGGAATGTGTGGATGCCCCCGCGGACGCCCTGGCGGAGTTGAACCCCAGCCTGGTTCGCATGACCACTCCCCGGGATGGAGAGTTTGAGCTCAAGCTGCCCGCTGGAACCGCGCAGACCTACCTGGCCGCGGTCAACGCCATTCCGGTGGACAAGCGGGTTTCCTGGCGGTATCACCGCACCAGTCCCGGAGACACGCTGGATAGCCTGGCGCGCAAATACAAGACATCAGCCGCGGCCATCGCCGAGGCCAACAACATTGAGGATAACGGCGGAGAACTGGTGCAGGCCAAGCTGGTGATTCCCATGAGCCCAACCCGTGCTCCGTCGCAGGCGCAGGATCAGGAAACTGAAACCGTCAGCAGGAGGGCCAGTAAGTACCGGGTACATCGCGGAGACACGGTGTTGTCGGTGGCCGACCATTTTGGAGTTCCCGCCGCCAATATCAGGCAGTGGAACAAGTTAAAAGGCAACGACCTGCGCAGGGTGAAAGTGCTCAAGATTTATGCTGCCGCGCGCACCCGGGGTTCGCGGCACGGCGGAAAAGCGACCCTCCAGCGCGCACGATACCGCACCTCCGGCGGCTCGTCTTCGAGGCGCCATCATGGCCGGTCTGCCTCCCATGGGCGCAGCACCCGCGCAGCCGTGACCCGGACACACCGCCAGTCTCCCCACTCCAAGTACCGCAAGAAAGCCTGAAATCCGCAAGGTCCGCATAGGGCAGCCGCCCATATTTCCGGATATCCATTCCGGCAGGCCGAGGTAAGCGGTTGGCGCCGTGTTGACACCGGCTCTCGCGTTCTCCATAATCGCGCGATTGGGACAAATTTAGAATCAATCGTTCAGGGAAGACTTACGTAGAAGGAAACAAACCTTCCAGGAGGACAGATGACCTTCAATTACGACGAGCTCACTCGACACGGCAAGCACGATTACGATGATGATGCGGACGATTTTATTGAAACCGGAGATTACGGTGAGAGCATCGAGAACGATTTAGAAGACGAGGAAGAAGAAGAAACCATGGCTGGCGGATCCGAAGAGGAAGAGCCTGAGATCATGCCTCGATCCCAATCGAGCGGCAGTGAGGGTTCTTCCTATTCGCGGGAGAGCGAGAGATCTTCGATGGCCAGCAATCGCGGCGGCTCGTCGGGTGCGGGAGGGGGCAGAGGCCGCAACGGCGGTACGGGAACCTCGCCCGCTAAAAAGAAATCGTCCGGGGGAAGAGGTGGAAAGACCGCCGGCTCCGGGTCGAAGGCGCGCAAGGCTGGGGGGACAAGCCGGAAGTCCGCGCGCGCTTCGGGAGGTAGAGGCAAGTCCGCCGGCAGCGCGGGCAAGTCCAAAAGCAAATCTGGCGGCAAGGTCGGCGCACGAAAGTCCGCAGGCAGCCCACGCCGCGCAAAAACCGCCATTTCCAGCCGGTCCCGCGACAAGCCGGTAGGCCGCGGTAAGACGTCGGGCAGCACATCAGCAGGGCGCGGGAAGACGGCAGGCAAATCCCGAAGTGCAGGCAGGAAATCAGGCGGCGCAGCGTCACGCTCACGGGTCAAAACTGCATCACGCGGAAAATCGGCTGGCGCGCGAAAGGCGGGCGGGCGCGGCAAAACAACGCGAAGCCGAAGCCGGTAGATTCATCACCACGTTAAAAAAGCCGCGGAATCCCGCGGCTTTTTGTCGGTTGGGGGCGAGCAGAAATCCCACCCCTCGGTTGTCATTCTGACGATCGAACCGTACAGTGGCGCAAAACTGTGCTCGGGCAGAAATCCCACCCAACTAATATTTTAGATTTTCCCCAACGCAAGAATTTTCCGGATTAAACGGCACTCCCGCTACTTATCGTAATGCAGCAACGAAAACACATCCAACCCCGCCAGCTTCTGCCGGCCCTTCAAAAAATCCAGTTCAATTACAAAACCCAATCCCGCGATATCCGCCCCTAGTTTCCTTGCCAGTTGGGCGCAGGCCATGGCGGTGCCTCCCGTGGCCAGCAGATCATCCATGATCAACACTCGCTGCCCCGGTTCTATGGCGTCGGTATGAATCTCCAGGGTGTCGGTGCCGTATTCGAGGTCATAGGTTAAGTGGGTTTTTTCGGCCGGAAGTTTTTTGGGTTTTCTCACGGGGACGAATCCGGCGTTGAGCCGGTACGCCACCGCCGGGCCAAAAATGAAGCCGCGCGCTTCGATGCCCAGCACCAGGTCGATTTTCTTGTCGAGATAATGCTCGCAGAGCGCGTCGATCAGGGTGGCAAACCCCACCTTGTCCTTGAGCAGCGTGGTGATGTCGTAGAAGAGGATGCCGGGTTTGGGAAAATCCGGTACCTCGCGAATCAACACTTTCAGTGGATCGCAGTTGAATGACGGCGTACGTTCGACTTTGACTGGCGCCTCTGCCTGCTTTTGCATTACCACGCCCCTTCGATTTGGAATTCTTTTAACTCCGGCGCCTGGGGCCGGTCGCTGGCCTCAACCGCGTCAACCCGCGCCGCCCGCGGACCCTGTTCCAGCTTCTTGAGCAGTGCGTCATGATGTTCCGCGGCGCCCTGGGCAAGAACTTCCACTTGGCCGTCGTTGGTGTTGCGCACCCAACCCACGATCCCGATCAGCCGGGCTTCACGCTCTACGAACCAGCGGAACCCCACTCCCTGCACGCGGCCTTTAACCAGATATCGTCGCGTAATCAATGACTATGCCCTTAACTGTTGAAAACTGCGGGGTACTGACCACGGGGCTTTTATGCCCGCGAAAGATATCCCCCGTCGGCGGTGTCCACCTTGATCTTGTCGCCTTCGTTGATGAACGGCGGAACGTACACCACCAGGCCGGTTTCCAGCTTGGCCGGCTTGGTAACGCTGGAGGCAGTGGCGCTCTTCAGGCCGGGCTCGGTTTCCATGACCTTCAGGTCCACAGTCTGCGGCAGCTCGATGCCCACCGGCTTGTCATCATAAAATTCAACTTTGATCTGCAGGTTGGCGATCAAGTAATCGACGGCATCTCCCAGCAGTTCGCGGCTGAGCTGAATCTGCTCGTAGTTCTTGGTGTTCATGAAGTGGAAAGCATCGCCGTCGCTATACAGAAATTCCATCTCAATCTCATCCACCATCACCCGCTCGATGGGGTCAGGCGAGCGGAAGCGGTGCTCGAACATGGCTCCGGTGCGAATGTTGCGTAGCTTGGCCTGGATAAAAGCCCGCAGGTTGCCCGGGGTGCGATGCTCCACGCTGAAA
>JBBSHD010000116.1:0-7151 GCA_038253455.1 Terriglobales bacterium
AGCCAATACTTTCGCGTCATTGCAACATCACTCTGATGGGGTTAATTTCATTCCCTATCCTACCCGCGCCGCACACCTAATTCCGCGGCCCCCAGGCACGCCTGAACTTTTTCGACGATGCCCTCGACGCTGAGCCCGTATTTCTTGCGCAAGGCATCGACTTTTCCGTGTTCGATAAACTGGTCGGGCCATCCCACCCGCACCACCGGCGTCCTGATCTCCATCTCCGACAAGGCTTCCATCACCGCGCTGCCAAAGCCTCCGCGCAGGACGTGGTCTTCGAGCGTGACTACTACCTGGGCGCGCTCGCCATACTGTTGCAGGATGCGCGTATCCAGCGGCTTGGCAAAGCGGGCGTTGATGATGGCTGTGGAGTGGCCGCCTTCTTCCAGCAATCGCGCAGCTTCATAGGCCAGTGGAAGCAGCGCGCCGTAGGAGAAAATAGCAACCTCGGCGCCGTCGCGCACTACTTCGGCTTCTCCGATGGCCAGCGCCGCGGGCTGGCTCTTGGGCAGGTTTCCCGGTCCGGTGCCGCGCGGATAACGGATCGCCACCGGCCCATCATGGCCCAGCGCCGTGCACAACATGTCGGCGAACTCGTCTTCATCCTTGGGCGCCATCAGCACCAGGTTGGGAATGCCGCGAAGGTAGCTGATATCGAACAGCCCGTGGTGGGTGGGACCATCATCACCGGACAGGCCGGCGCGATCCATACAGAAAACCACCGGCAGATTTTGCAGGGCAACGTCGTGCACGATCTGGTCGAAGGATCGCTGCAGGAATGTCGAGTAAATCGCGCATACCGGCCTGAATCCCTTGGTCGCCATGCCCGCGGCAAAGAGCACCGCATGCTCCTCGGCGATGCCCACGTCAAAATATCGCTTGGGATGCACCGGCTGAAAACGCTCCAGCCCGGTGCCGTTGGGCATGGCCGCGGTGATGGCAACCACCTTGTCGTTCTGGTTCGCCAGCTTGATCAGCGTGTCGGCAAACACTTCGGAATACGTAGGCTGGGTGGAAGTCGAAGTCTCGCCGGTGATCTTGTCATAAGGGCCCAAGCCGTGAAATTTCTTCTGCTTAGCCACCGCGGGCTCGAAACCCTTGCCCTTGGTGGTGATGGCATGCAACAGCACCGGCCGGTCCTGGTGCTTGAGAAATTCAAACATGTGGATCAGCATTCCCAGGTCATGGCCATCCACTGGGCCATAATACGTCAGCCCCAGTTCCTCGAAAATCAGGCTGGGCAGCAGAAATCCTTTGGCGGTTTCCTCGGCTTTGCGCGCCATGTTCAACGCGGTGTCGCCAATCAACTCCATCACCCGCTTGGCGCGGTCGCGCAGATATTGAAATGAAGGATTGGTGACGATCTGGTTCAAGTAACTGGCGATCGCGCCCACATTCTTGTCGATCGACCATTCGTTATCGTTCAACACCACGATCAGGCGCTTGGTCTGCGCCGCGATATTGTTCATGGCCTCGTATGAAATTCCGCAGGTAAATGCCGCATCGCCCGCCAGCGCCACCACGTGCTCCGTGCCGCCCGTCAGGTCACGTGCCACCGCCATTCCCAGCGCAGCGGAAAGAGCGGTGCCCGCGTGTCCCGCGCCGTAACAGTCATGCGGGCTTTCCGTGCGCAACATGAATCCATTGAGCCCACCCGGCTGCCGGATGGTCGAAAATCGCTCGCGGCGCCCGGTGAGCAGCTTGTGCACGTACGCCTGGTGGCTCACGTCAAACAGGAAATGATCTTTAGGAGTATCAAAAACGTAGTGCATGGCCAGGGTGAGCTCGACCACGCCAAGATTCGGCCCGATGTGCCCACCGGTGGCGGAGAGCACTGAAATCAACTCCTCGCGGATCTCCTGCGCCAGTTCCTTCAGCTGGGGAATGGAAAGTTTCTTGATGTCGCTGGGAGATTGAATCGAGCTCAGGTAATCGCTCATAAATGGATCGGCCGCTCACAGTATAAGATGCGCGCCACGCCCGGTTGTTGCGGATTAATTCTGCGGGTGCGGCGCTTCCTCCGCTGAGAACCGAGGCTGTCCGAGGTTTTACTTTTTGGCTGGTTTTCCCACCGTGATCTTCTGCGTAACGGAGGGTCGCGTGTTGCTGATGCCCTTGCCTTCCTCAACCGTGATTGTCTGTCCGGCGGCGATGTTGGCGAGCTTATCAACTTGTCCGCTGGGCCAGTTCACTTCGATGGAATCCGCCTTGCTGATGCTCCCCAAGCCGAAGGTCAGCACCAATTCACTCTGCGATAAATAACTGGATCCGCTGTGCAGCGTCTGCGACACCGCCTCCTTGCCGGCTACAACCCGGACCAGGGCGCCGATGCCGTCGCGGTTCGACCGTACCCCTGCCAGTTTGATCCGCAGGCTGTGATTGGTTCCACCTTCATTGCGGAACAAATAAACCCGGCCGCCGTTAGTCGTGGAAATTACGTCCAGAGCGCCGTCGTTGTCGATGTCGGCGTATGCCGCCCCGCGCGCGACCTTGGGCGCCGCAAATGCCGCGCCCATTTTGCTGGTGACTTCGGAAAACTTTCCCCCACGCTGGTTGCGGAACAGGTGCGGAGGCTCGGCATAACTCACGTGCTTCTGCACCTTTTCGATCTCGTTCTCGATGTGGCCGTCAGCGACGAAGATATCGGGCCACCCGTCGTTGTCGTAGTCGAAGAAGAAACATCCAAAGCCCAGCGTCACCAGGGTGGCTCGGCCAATTTCGGAATGCGCGGCCTCATCGACGAACAGGCCGTTGCCTTCGTTGTGATAAAGCGAGAGCATCTGGTTTGAGAGGTTGGAGATCACCAGGCTGGGAAATCCCGAGTGATCGTAATCCGCCGCATCGATTCCCATTCCCGCGCGCGCCAGTCCATCTTCGCTGAACGCGATGCCCGCCGCAATTCCCTTCTCCTCGAACGTGCCGTCGCGCTTGTTCAGGTAAAGCTTGTTGGGCTGGGTGTCATTGGCCAGCACAATATCCGGCCACCGGTCGCGGTTGTAGTCGATGATGGCGATACCCAGGGTCTTCGATGTGGCATCGTACACCCCGGCTTTCTGGGTAACATCCTGAAACTTGCCGTGCCCGAGGTTGTGGTAAAGCCGGGCAGAAGTGCCTTTGTAGGATTCCGGGGTGCAATAGGATTTGTGCACGCCGTCCAGCGAACAAAAAAGATCGTTTTTGATCGACCATTGAACGTAATTGCCGACGATGAGGTCGAGCTTGCCGTCGCGGTCATAATCGACCCAGGCCGCGCTGGTGGGAAAATCATTTCCGCCCACCAGCCCCGCGCTCCTGGTTACATCGGTAAACGTTCCGTTGCCGTTGTTGTGAAAAAGGTGGTTCTGGTCGAGCGCGGTGATGAAGATATCGTCGAAGCCGTCGTTATCGTAATCGCCGATGGCAACTCCCAGGCCAAACAGGGAAATCGCCAGGCCCGCTTTGCGAGTGACGTCGGTAAACGTCCCATTGCGGTTGTTGTGGTAAAGCTGTGGGGTGGAAGTCGCAGGCCCGTGTCCGGGCCAGTTCCTGCCGTTGATCAGCAGGATGTCCTGGTAGCCGTCATTGTCATAATCAATGAAGGCGGCGCCCGGTCCCATAGTTTCGGGCAGATACTTTTTTCCGAACGCGCCGTTGGTGTGAACAAAACGGATTCCGGCTTGCGCGGTAATATCGCGAAAGGTGATATTTTGCGCGCGCAGCGGCGCCGCCGCCAGCACCACGGCCGCGCAGAATAAAAACAGCAGTTTTATTTTGGACATTAGCGTGAGACCCGCAGGATAGCCGCGCCGGCGCGCCCGGCAATGTTCTTATTCTCCACTGCCAGGGCGTGCTGGCGCAATCCCGCCAACCGCACAGACCCGTGTTCGTGGATGGCCTGGCGCTCGTTATTGTCTTCGGGATGAGCCTGCCGGTACGGTCCGGTAATGGTTTGCGCCGCTTCATCAGCTTTGAATCTCAGATAGCGAACCTGGTGCTCACGCGCCTTCGCTTGATCGCCCACGCCGTTGTAGCACAGCATCAGGTTGTAATGCGCCTGCAGGTCTTCGGGGTCGATGGCCAGGACCAGGCTGAATCTCTGGATTGCGTCCTGATACCGGCGCTGCAGGAACAGGATGCGGCCCAGATCGTTTTGGGCAACCCGGTCACGCGGATATTGCGCCACCACCTGCTGCAGGTGCGAGGCCGCTTCGTCGTACTTCCCCTCCGCGCGAAGGACCTTGGCGTAGAAAAAGTGTGCGCGCGCCAGGATGGGGCTCAGCGCCAGCGCCTTCTCCAGCACCTCGCGCCCGCGATCTATATCGCCTTCCTGCACCGCGACCCGGCCGAGGTTCACCCAGCCGTCGGGGTTCTTGGGATCAATCTCCGTAACTTTTTGGAACCCCGCCTGCGCCCCTTTGAGGTCTCCCTGCAGAAACAAGCCGATGCCGTAGTCGTTCCATCGCTGCCAGTCGTCAGCTTGCAACGCCACCACCGGCTGCGCAGCCGGAGCATTGCGCGGCGCCACCTGCAGCGTGACTTCGTTTTCCGCCATCACTTCGATGGGCACGTCGGGAATCTTCTCCTGCTTCGCTGAAACTCCTTTCAGACTGCCCGTAAAGACGTACTTGGTATCGTCATAGCCCGGGGCCGTCGCCAGGCGGGGCAGGCTGGGGTCGGCTACCCCGCCAAATGAAAACTGGGTGTTCCACCAGGCAAACTTTCGATACAGCAGCCGGGCATGCAGGGTGATCTGGTTGCCGGTGCTGTCGGGCACGTTCAAGCGGTAGTGCACCGTGTCCGCCGCCCCCGGAGGAATCAGGTGAACGTACACCGTCGCCCGCGAGGCCCACGCATTGCGCTTGTTGATGGGGTTGCCGTGCTCGTCGATCTGCAGCGAGCGATAAAAGTGGGCGCCCTTCTCCACCGGGCCTTTGCCGTTGTCTTCCACCTCGCCGCTCCAATAAACCGTTTGTCCTTTTTCGTCAGTCCCCTTCAGCTCGACCCAGGTGTCATACGCGTCCACCGTGCCGCCTGGGAAAAAATGGCCCAGCTTTTTCGTCCGCACCACAACATCCACCCGCACGCTGTCGCCCCGCCGCACCGTGGCGTGCACCCGGCTCAGGGGCGCGCTGACCGCCATCGCTTCGCCGCCACCTGCGGCAGCGACCGGGGCCTCGGCCTCTTCTCCCACCGCGAAGGTGGTGGATAATTCGTTGCCCCCCGGCGCCACCGGCTTGCGTGCCTGCGATCCACTTCCCGCCTGCGCCGGGGACATGGCGAAGATGTCGATGGTCATCACGTTTTTCAAGAAGTTTTCTGTGACCTTCAGTTGTTCAGCATCCTCATTTGCGGTGGGCAGCGCGGTGTTAGCGCCGGGAAAGCGATGGGAGTGGATCTGCCCGTGCACGTTTCCCGCATCCTGCGACGAGGTCAGCGGCATGTGGCAATCGGCGCATTGCTGCGACTTCGCGAGATAATAAAACGACCGCGCCCCTTCGCCCGAGACGCCGCTGGCCTGCCAGTTGTCGTATTCGTTGAACCCGCGAATCCAGCGGTAATGGTTCACCGGAACATCCAGGTGGACCTTGTGGCACGCGGCGCAAAATTCCGCGGGCTGGTCGCGCATGAACGGCTTGAGGAAGACCCTGCGATGGGGCTCGGGATTCAGTTGGATCACGAAATCGTGCAGCCGTCGCAGCGCCGGGTTCTTTTCCGCCGCCAGCTCGTGCAAGGTGGGATATTCCAGGTAGAAATCTCCCTGCCCCATCGTGCTCTTCACCCGCGCGATGGAGTGGCACATCATGCAGCCCAAGCCGGCCTGCGCCTCGGGGGTATGCACGATCTGCTTGATGGGGGTATCCATCTTCCCGGCATACAGCACCGCGGGGTCATGGCATCCGCCGCACCATTTCGACGGCCGGGTGCCGACCGTATCCTGCATGTACTCGATGCTCTTGCGATACCACTGGTTATTGAACGATGAAAAGTGGTGGGCGGAGCTGTACCACTGCTTGTAGACGTCCTGGTGGCAGCGCTGGCAGGAATCGGATTCCATAAAAAACTTGCTGGGAATTTTCCGGCTGCCGTAAATCTGTGCCGAGCTGGGAAAGAAGGCGCCTTGCGGCCCGTCGCCTTCGCCTTCCATCGTCTCCGGGGGCATGGCCGGGTTCGTGATGTGGAAGGACCGCTGCCATCGCGAAGTTCGCGCATACCAGGCCCCGGCGCCAAGTATCGCCAGCAGCAAAAGACAAACCGGGGTGACCAGCACCGGCTTCCCCCGGCCCCAGGCCATCCAGCCGCGGGCCGTCGCCGAAGAAGCCGCCGAGGATATCCATGAAGATAAAAGAAGTCCCGACCCGAGTGTGCACAGGACGATGTGTGTATAAAGCAGGGACCAGTGGGAGCGAGCGGTGCCGGTAAATATCATCACCACGCCCAGCAGCGCTCCGATCGCAACCAGCAGCCATCCACCGGCGCTGAGCAGGCCGCGAGACTTTAACCCGCGCCACAAGATTGGAACCAACAGAAATGTGGTGATGACTCCCGCGACTAAATGCAGGATGACGATGACGGCGTAGAAAATATTGGCTTGGGGAAAAGCAAAAAGGTAGGCCGCCGAGACAGCGAGAAATACCAGCAGAACCGGCAGAAGTTGGCGGCGGGAAAATGATTCGTGCAAGCCGGCGTTGTTCGCCTCTCGCGATTTACCTGCGCCGGAAGGAGTCAACCAACCTCCGCCAGCGGAACCCAGCCATGACTCACGACGCTCATATCAACTTCGCTGTCCCATGAACTTTACGCTGGCCTTGTGTAGCGGCAGTGCAGCTGCAAGCACACATTGTAGGACCGGTGAATCGCGTCCGGCATTGCGAAGAAGAATATTACAAGTGAGAGTAACCGCACTCAATAATGGTTTTGGGTTATTGACTGCGGTTCCTTTGTTCCCGGAGGGCGCGTTGCGACCGCTTGCCCCCGCCGACCGCAGGGAGTTCAAACCCCCTCCGATCCTGTCATCCTGACGACTCCGTCTTTATCGGGGTGAGGAAGACCCCTACTATTCGACAAGTATATCCCCGGGATCTTTCGGTCCTCCGCTACGTCCCAGGCGGCGCGCTCGACCGTCATCATACGGTGGTCAGTATTCGGCGAAGATGAACCATCGGGTTAGC
>JBBSHD010000117.1:0-7149 GCA_038253455.1 Terriglobales bacterium
CGATGACGGCAAGCTTCCCGGCGTCTTCGACGGCAAGAAGATGCAATGGATTGAATCGCGGGAAAAAGTCGCCGCCTATGCGGCCGAGCTGGAAGAATATTTTGCCGGCGCCCGGCGCCAGTTCACCATGCCGCTCGATTTGCGGGGCACAGATTTCCAGAAGCGCTGCTGGAAAGCGCTGCTGAACATACCTTACGGGGAAACCCAGTCCTACGCCGACATCGCGCGGGCGGTGGGCTCGCCTCGCGCCTATCGCGCCGTGGGAATGGCCAATCACTATAACCCCGTGGCCATTGTGGTCCCCTGTCACCGGGTGATCGCCTCCGACGGCACCCTGGGCGGATATGGCGGCGGGCTGGATTGTAAGCAGAAGCTGCTGCAACTGGAGCGCGGGGCACAGGGCTGACTCCTCGGTGGGAAGTATGAGATTTAATTCTAGAAAAGACGGAGTCAATCCCTCATCTATTTTTGTCGATTCGCTTGTCTTCGCTCTCATAGGGCCCGAGGAATCGTTCGCCGTCAAAATGGATGAGGTGACTTGGTGCATCAGCGACCCAAACCTCGGTCTCCCAGGAGATATCGCCTAAATACTTGACCATTGCATGTCGGTCAAGGAACGCCGTTACGAATACCAATCCTGCCGTTGAGTGCGCGAACATTTCTTTTAATTCGCTTCGGCGCTTTGGATTTACCGGCCCGTGGCTCGTAACTGCCTCGACGAGAATTAGCCAATTCTTATTCTTTGCATAAACAATGACATCGGGCATCTTGCCGTGTGTTTCAATTACTACGCCCAATTCTTCAAGTGCGGCTATCTCGAAATGCGCAACTTTTTCATCGGTATCCCCGAGATAGATCAGAATCCCCCCGGGTGCAAACCGTTCACAAAACTCCTTGATGATCTTCTCGACGGCTTGCGCATATTTTTCCTTAAGAGTTTCAGAGGTCGACAAGTAGGTTGCCAGGCTGCTTTTCCATCTGCGCGTGCCAAAGGTCTTTAACAGTTGCAACAACCCTGCCTCAATCCGATATACAGCATTGGGACTGTTGGTAGGGCGTTCAGGATGATCAGGATTAATCGTTACAAGGTTTGCGGCAAGAAATTGATGAACTGTCTGACGACGAACTGTCTCTCGAGAATTTGGTGCGTATCTTTTACCGTAATGAGTATGGAAAAAATTCATCATAGGCGTGATGCCCATTAGAGGATCTTTAGCCTTGGACCATTTAGAGTCGGGGGTCAACTCCAGAAGTGACAGGAGAGTGAGGGCCGAGCGCTCGTTTAGCTGCTCGCGTGGAAGTCCGAGCACTTTGAGAATGTTGAGTGCTTCGTCTATGCGCTTTTTTGCTTGTACGGGGTCAGGTAAACCTGTCGCATCTTCCAATTTAATTGCCTCCTGTACGTACCCATCCAGGATTTCTTGAGGTGGAAACACATCAGACACCATGGAACCGAGTGCTTCCAGTTGCGACCGGGATGGGTACTTCAAATTTCTGAGGTCCGCCGCATTTACTTGTGTATGGCCGCTAAACTGGCGAAAATACAAATCCACCAAGGTCGAATTCAAGAACGCGGTAAGACCTAGGGCAAGTAGAGGAGGTAAACCCGCACCCCTTCGATGAAAATAGTTTATGTGATTCTCAAATCCAACTTGATCAGCGCCAATACGGTTTGGGTCGTAGACTGCTGCGACGACCCTTCTAGCTTCTTCTTTTGCTGAAAATCTCTTCACTACAACATATGTACCCTTGGGCACGAGGAGTTCTCGGGTCTCCGGAAGATCCGCAATGTTTTCTGATTTTTTCGATCCTAACTTAGGCCAAACAACAAAGCCGTTTTCGAAATTTCGGGGATAAATAAGTGGGACCGTGCCTGGCGCACTCATCGGACACAGAAATTCATCCGCTCGAAAATCAACCACCCGTCCTGTCGAAACCTCGACATCATGAGCTTCGAGACTCCAGTACAGCCGGCCTATTTGCTCAGCCACGGATGCGCCAATTTCGTCAGAGACAATATGAATAAAGTATTCCGGGTCCTTCGGATTTACTAAATTTTCGTAGGGCAGTTCTCTCAGCTCCACAAATTGGTCGTCCGGCCCTGAACTGGACGTGATCGTAACGTTCTCTCGCTTGACTTCGCCTTTGATTGCGTAAAAAATTACATTCTCTTGGAGCACGTCATCATCTTTAAAAGTGCTTTGACGGGATTCGAAAATGTGAATGCGGTTTAGCGCCATCGTTTCCAGCAAAAGCTTTCGGAACGGCTTGAAGTACGGTCCGTTACAGAAACTGCGGGGAGTGATTGCGACGAGTTCGCCGCCGGGTTCAAGCAGCTTGAGAACCACTGAGAGAAACGCAGTATAAAGATTGGAGGTTTCGATGCCGATTTCACGCAGGCTCGAACGCGTACCCGACGCGCTGTTAATTTTCTTATAAGGCGGGTTCAGAATAGCGCAGTTAAACCTGTTTACTGGAACAAACATCTCCTGACGCAGTTGACTGATGCCCTCCTCAATAAAATCTCCCTCGATCAGGTCTAGCTTCGCCGCGATACCATTGGATTGACAGGCTGTTAAGCAGTGATCAAAGGTTCTTCGAAGATAACCGATCATCGTCGGGTCAATTTCGTATGCGGTTACTTCAATCGTTCTCGGTTTGTCGGAGCGCGCGGAAATCTCACTTATAAAAGCCGCCAAAAGAGACCCCACTCCCGCACCGGCGTCCAGCAGCGTGAGTTCGTCTCCTTTCGCCTGAAACATTGATGCCATCAGGCGAGCAGTCGGCGGCGGTGTCATGAACTGTCCGAATTCCGAACGATGCGATGGGTCAAGCTTTCGGTTGGCGTCCAGGCGAAAAAAATCAACACTTTCAACCAGCATCTAATCCTCTAAGTGAGCTCTTCTTCTGAAAACGACCTAAAGAAATTCTAAATGTACCAGAAGTACTGAACCGCAACCGTTCTATCCCTGAATGGTAAGTTTCCAGCATCCCTTTACGCTAATGGTTCCCAGAATGAAACTATTGCAATGAAACTGATTTCTCCCTGGAGCTTTGGTCCGAATCCTCGCGGGCGTAAAATTTAGATATGGAAGGGCACGGAGCTGAGCGCACTACGGCGGTGCTGCGGATTTCTCTCGCGGCCACCTTTCTCTATGTCCTGATTACGTTCCTGGCCGGGATTCGCGCCCACTCCCTGGCGCTGATCTCGGAAGCGGGCCACAACGCCTCTGATTTTCTGGCCCTGCTTCTCTCCTGGGGAGCTTTGTGGATGCAGTCACGTCCGCCCACCTCCACCAAGACGTTCGGATACCACCGCGCCGGGGTGCTGGCAGCTTTCATCAACGCCCTCACCCTGGTGGGAGTGGCGTTTTACATCTTCTATGAGGCGTTGCGGCGGCTGGCTGCCCCCCAGGCCGTTCAACCCCGGCTGATGGTGTATGTGGCGGCGGCGGGCGTGGTGATGAACGGGGCCATTGCCTTGCTGCTGTTCCGCAACAGCCACAAGAGCGACGTCAATATTCGCAGCAGCTTCATTCATATGCTGGGCGACACCGTTTCCACAGCCGCGGTGATCGTGGGCGGCTGGGCCATCTACCTTACCGGCAAGAATTGGATCGATCCCGCGCTCTCCTTCGGCATCGCCGCGCTGATCCTGTGGTCGTCATGGGGCATCATCCGCGAGACCCTCAACATCCTGCTGGAAGGTACGCCGCGCGGCATGGATGTTGACCGCATCCTGGCGCAGGTGCGCGCCATCGAGGGAGTCAACCAGGTGCACGATCTGCACGTGTGGAGCATCGGCTCCGACTCGCACTCGCTTTCATGCCACATCGGCATCGCCGACATTCCGCCGTCGGCCAGCGAAGGCATTCTTCGCCAGGTGAAGGCCGTGCTGCTGAAGGATTTTCACATCCACCACACCACCATCCAGTTCGAGCATGAGGAATGTGAGGTCGCGCACGGCTGCGTGATTCCGGCAGGCTCGATCCATCACGGTCACACCCACTAGCCCGCCGCCGCCCGGACTACTCTAGTTTGACCACTTTGGCCAGATTTCTGGGCTTGTCCATGTCCAGGTTGTTCAGCGCGGCGATGTGGTAGGCGAACAATTGCAGGGGCACCACTTCGAGCAAGGGCAGCATCAGCTCCGAGGCCTCGGGGATAATGAAGACGTGCTCGGCCAGCTCGGTCACCTCAGTATCGTGTTCAGTGGCCACGGCGATGATTTTTCCACCGTGTTTTTTTATGTCTTTGAGCGTCCCCAGGGTCTTCTGGTAGCGCAGTTGCGAATCGGGATCGTTGCGGTCGCTCGCCGCCATCACCACCACCGGCAGGTTCTCATCCACCATGGCATTGGGCCCATGTTTCAACTCGCCCGCGGGATAGCCTTCGGCATGGACGTATGAAACTTCCTTAAGTTTGAGCGCGCCTTCGCGGGCGATGGCGTAGTGCACCCCGCGTCCCAGGAAGAGAAAGGTGTGCGAATCGCGAAACGGCGCGGCACACGCGGCGGCCTGGCGGTCCCATTCCGGCAGGGCGCGCGCCATGGCGTCGGGCAACCGGCTGAGCCGCTGCACATGCTGGCGGACGATCTCCGAGGTCATGCGCCCGCGCTTGCGGGCAAGAAACAGCGCGAACAGGTAAAGCAGCGTCAGTTGCGCGGTGAAACTCTTGGTGGCGGGAATGGCCACCTCCTGCCCCGCCATGGTGATCAGCGCGGAGCTGGCTTCGCGCGCGATGGTCGATTCCGCCACGTTGGAAATCGCGATGGTCTTCGCCCCCCTGGCCCGGGCCTCGCGCTGCGCCGCGATGGTGTCGGCGGTCTCGCCCGACTGGGTGATCACCATCACGATCGGGTCGGTGGCCGCATGGGTGGAGCGATAGCAATATTCGCTGGAATATTCGACGTCGACCGCCACGCCGGAGAGGTCTTCGATCATGATTTCGCCCGCCAGGCCGGCATGACGGCTGGTGCCGCTGGCGGCGATGATGATCTTCTGGAAGGTCAGCAGCGCGCTTTCCATCGACATCATCATCGAGGGAAACAGCAGGTCGCCATCCACGTATTCCAGCAGCGTCGCCCGAATGGCTTGCGGCTGCTGGTAAATTTCCTGCAGCATGAAATGGGGAAGCGCCCCGGCTTTTGGATTGGCCGCTGCGGCGGTGTCTTTCATTCCTGAGTTGCCTTCAATTGGTATGGGTTCATGTACAATTTTTATACCCCGGCTATATTGCCATCATCCGCACGCCATCATAATGCAAGTTTCGGCGCGCTTCCTGAAGAATAATTTAGTCCCGAACCCAACGGTTCTGGTTATCATCTAATAGCCTGGGCATCGAGAAACTATGACATTTTACCGGTTCCATCATGGCGTGAAGTCTTTCCGCCGCCAATCCAGCGTCGCCGCCCAGCTGATGGGCTGCCTGCAGCTTCTGCCGGCGCTCGCGGCCGCGGGAGAGAACGTGCTGGTCGGGGGACAGGCGGTGATGGAAGGGGTGATGATGCGGACGCCGCACGCCTGGGGCATCACCGTCCTGCAACCTTCTTCGGGAGAGATGATTTCGCATAGCGAGGTGCTGCTGCGCCCCGCCGACAAGCGCAAGTGGCTGGCGCTGCCGGTCATCCGCGGCGTGGCCACCCTGGGACAGGCGATGACGCTGGGCTTTCGCGCCCTGAAGTTTTCCGCCAACGTCGCCCTGGAGGAAATTCCCCGCGAGGGCAATGAGGAAAAGTTCGAGGTGACGGCATGGATGTCGGCGCTGAACGTCATCCTGTCGCTGGGATTTTTTGTGGTGTTTTACAAACTCGTTCCCCTCATCGCCACCACCCAGCTTCGCAAGGTCGTTCCCCAGCTTGATAATTTTGTCCTGTTCAATCTGGTGGACGGAATCATTCGCATCGCCTTGTTCGTGTTCTTCATCTGGGCCATTTCCCGCTCCAAGGAGATTGGCCGGGTGTTTGAGTTTCACGGCGCGGAACATAAGACCGTATTTGCCTTTGAGGCCAATCGCGATCCCACGAAATCGGTGACCGTCGAAGCCGCGCAGAAGTTTTCCACCTTCCACCCGCGCTGCGGCACCAGCTTCCTGATGACGGTGATGATCATCTCCATCTTCATCTACAGCCTGTTTCCGATCGTGACGTTCTGGGGCAGGTTTGCATTGCGCCTGGTCATGCTTCCCGTGATTGCGGGGGTGTCTTACGAGATCATCCGCTTCGCGGCCCGGCACGGACACTCATTGTTTGCCATCATGACGCGGCCGGGAATCTGGATGCAGCACATCACCACCCGCCAGCCCGACAACATCCAGGTGGGCTGTGCGATTCACGCGCTCGACCGCGCGCTGGAACTGGAAAAGACCCATGGCGGGGAGTTGATCATCGCCTGAGCGTTTAAGCCGCGAACCTGGCGGTAGTCATCGCGATGCTGCTCTGCCCACACGCAATCAGTTTTCACGAAAAGTAAAGTTTTCAGGGTAACCATATGTACGACCGGCTGGAACAACTCGAAGCCAAATACGATGAGTTGACCGCTGCGCTCTCCACTCCGGAGATCATTTCGGACACCTCGAAGTACCACAAGGCGGCGAAGGCGCACAGCGACCTCACTCCGGCGGTGCAGAAATATCGCGAGTACAAAGACCTGCGGCAGGGTATCGCCGAAAGCAAGGCGTTGCTGGCGGATGAGCCCGACGCGGAGATGCGCGCCTATGCCCAGGACGAGCTGCGCATCCTGGAAGTCCGCGTCGCCGAGATCGAGGAATCGCTCAAGGTTTTGCTGCTGCCCAAGGACCCCAACGATCATAAGAACGTGATCCTCGAACTACGCGCGGGCACCGGCGGGGACGAAGCGTCTTTGTTCGCCGCCGAGCTTTTCCGCATGTACGCACGCTACGCCGAGGTGCAGCGCTGGAAGGTCGAAGTGCTCTCCAGCTCCGAATCCGGAGTGGGCGGCCTGAAGGAAGTGATTGCCATCATCGAAGGCCAGGGGGCGTACTCGCGGCTCAAATATGAGAGCGGGGTGCATCGCGTGCAGCGCGTCCCCGAAACCGAACAGCAGGGCCGGGTGCACACTTCGGCGGTCACGGTGGCGGTGCTTCCCGAAGCCGAAGATGTTGACGTGAAAATCGAGGCCAAAGACATTC
>JBBSHD010000118.1:0-7121 GCA_038253455.1 Terriglobales bacterium
AAATTTTGCGGCATCCTCACCGAGCTGAACGCCGAGGTTACCCGCGTACGCTACGCGGTGGTGGGAATCGGCATCAACGTCAACCAGCTCACGTTTCCGGCGGAACTCGATTCCATCGCCACATCTTTGCGCCGTGAAACCGGCCGCGTGCACTCGCGGGTTGACCTGGCGGGAGCTTTGCTAAAATCATTTGACCGCGAATATCGCTCGCTGGTGGGCCCCGCGCAACCGGCCGGCGCCACCGTCTTTTCCGCCCGCACCGCGGCAATTATCCGGCGCTTTGAAGAGGTCTCATCCTATGGGCGAGGAAAAAAAGTTCGAGTGGATGAAGACGGAGGCTTTGAAGGCGTGACCCAGGGCCTCGACGAGCGCGGTTTTCTACGGGTCATGACCACCGGCGGCATGCGCACCGTACTTTCCGGCGGGGTGCGCGAGCTCCACAACGCGGGATAAAACTTATGCTCCTGGTAATGGATGTCGGGAACTCCAACACCGTGCTCGGCCTCTACTCCGGCGCGGAGCCACACGTATCCGGCGCCTCTAAAGAAAAGGTCCAGGGGGTGTCGAAGCTCATCGCCCACTGGCGGGTTGCGACCATCAAGACCCAGACCGTAGACGAGTACGGAGTCCTCTTCCGCAACCTGTTCGGCCTGTCTTCGATCGAAGTCCACAAAGTTCGGGGCATCATTATCTCTTCGGTGGTTCCGCCGCTGGATAGCACGCTGCGCGAGGTGTGCGAGCGCTACTTTTCCCTGCCGCCCATGTTTGTGGAGCCCGGCATCAAGACGGGGATGGTGGTGCATTACGAGAATCCCGCCGAAGTGGGCGCCGACCGCATCGTCAATGGCGTCGCGGCATTCGAAAAATATGGCGGCCCCTGCATCGTGGTTGATTTCGGCACCGCCACCACTTTCGACGCGGTCTCGGCCCGCGGGGAATATATGGGAGGCGTGATCGCGCCCGGCATCGGCATCTCCGCCGACGCGTTGTTCGAGCGTACCGCCCGCCTGCCGCGCGTGGATATCCGCAGGCCCGGCCAGGTGATCGGCGCCAACACCGTGGCCAGCGTGCAATCCGGTTTGTATTACGGTTACCTTGGACTGGTGGACGGCATCCTCGAACGCCTGCTGCAGGAGCTGGGCGAAAAGACCGCCGTGATTGCCACCGGGGGCCTGGCGACCCTGATGGCATCGGGCTCGCGCTTCATCGGCCAGGTCGATGACATGCTCACCCTCGACGGCCTGCACATCATCTGGGAACGCAACCAGGCGAGCCCGCAAGCCCGTCGCAAAGCGCGCAACTGAAAATTCCCGCCAGTGGAAAATTATTTCAATTATTTCACCGAGATTGAAGAACACTTCCAGCGCCGCCGGGGGACGATCCTCCTGCTATCCACCCTGGACTGGGCTCTGATCGAAACCTGGAAAGACGCCGGCATCGCCCTCGAAGCGGTTTTGCGCGGCATCGATGCGGCCTTCGATAAGTACGACCGCAAGCCTTCCAAGAGCCGCAAGGTCAACAGCCTCGCGTATTGCTCGCAGGAAGTTATGGCCAGCGCGGAGGAGATGAAAGAAGCCGCGGTGGGCGGGGGGACAGGCGCGGCAAGGGCTTCGCGTCAAACCGGAATGGAAGCTCCGGAAGTCATTGCCTACCTGCGTGGCAACGCCGCCACCATCACTGCCAGTCTCTTCGCGAGCAATCCTTTATCGGGCAGTCGCCCGGGAAGCCGGGCGTCTGACAATTTTTCCGCGGCCAAACTTCCCGCCACGGGAATTCCTGCCAGCGCGCGCGAAACCGCGTCAGCGTGCAGCGCAACTTTGAACGAGATGGCCGACAAACTGGACAAACAAGGTGCAGGGAAATCAAAATTCGCGCTCGACCTCGAAGACCTGGAGCGCCACCTGACGGTGCTCGAAGAAAAACTGGTGGGCGCATTTCTGGCCGCCACCCCCGATGAAGGATTGCTGGCCATACGCCGCGAAGCGGATGCCGCCATCGCTCCCTATCGCAGCAAAATCCCCGGGCCGCAGATCGAACAGTTGCACAAGCAATTCATCCAAAAACGCCTTCTGCAGCAATATTCGCTGCCCCGCTTAAGCTTGTTTTACATGTGAGCGTTGCGTTGACTTAGAGGTATTCGTTTTACATGTCCTTCCGACAAAAGTACGCGTCTTATAATGTCCTCCCGAAAGATGTACGCGTTCTATAGGAATTGTCATTCCGAGCGAAGCCGAGGAACCTTTTGTTTCCTTGACGCAAACTTCTCAGCCGGCCCAGCCGCAAATTCAAAAGAATCGACGCTCGGACTTTACGCGTAGCCTGCCGTTGACTCTAACGCCCGAAGGAAACAATTTTCTCACAAGGAAACACGACGCCGGTGAGGCAAGCATGAAGCAGGTATGCAAGGAAGGGTTCAAGTTCGGGCCCGCGCTAAGAAGAAGCGAATCCCGACTGGCTTGATTTAGGGAAGGCCTGGAAGATTTCCTGATTTGCCAGAGCAGGTCAAAGGCAGGCTGCGCGTAGAACCCATTCAAAGGTCGGGTGAATCCATTGATTCAAGCTGGGGATCCTGCCGCCCTATCAGAAACAAAAGGTTCCTCGGCTGCGAAGCTGTGAAATAACCCTAAAACCGAAAAAACTGCCAACTCTAAGTTGCTGAATGTGAATGGGTTAGTGATTTGGAATTTTGATCTCTTGGGGTTATTTCACAGCTTCTGCGCTCGGAATGACAATTCACTTAAGACGGGCGCTCTGTCCCCGAGGACATGTATTCCCGGAGGACATATAAAGGAAGGCACCACTGATTACGATGAAACACCCAAACGTTCAACAACCCGCGCAACCGCTGGTCATCGAAAAGATGATTTACGGCGGCGATGGCCTGGCTCGCCTGCCGTCGGAGCCCGGCGATCCCCGCTCCGGTAAGGCGGTGTTCGTCCCGTTCGTTCTGCCGGGCGAGCAGGTCAGCGCTACCATCATCGGACAGAAGCAGGGCTTTGCCCGGGCGCGCGCTGCCGCCATCGACCTGGCGTCGCCGCAGCGGGTGGCCCCGCCGTGTCCCTATTTCCAGGCGTGCGGTGGCTGTCACTACCAGCACACCACCTATGAAAATCAGCTTGCCATCAAGAAAAACATTCTGCTGGAAACCCTGCACCGCACCGCCCGGCTCGATTGGACGGGCCCGGTCGTAACTCATCCTTCACCGGAATTTAATTATCGTAACCGCAGCCGGCTTCAGGTACGGGCGTCGGGCGGGTTCACCATGGGCTACTTCCGCTTCGGATCGAATGAAGTTCTGGCTGTAGAGGTTTGTCCCATCAGCTCCGCGGCGATCAACCGCGGCATCGCCGCGGTGTGGAGCGCGGGCCGCGCCGGCAAGATCGCGGCCGCGGTTCGCGAGATCGAGTTCTTCGCTAACGGCGATGACAGCGCAATGCTGCTGCAGGTCTATGTCGCCGAAGATTCGGTGGACGAAGATTTTGCCCGCAACATCGCCGAGACTTTGAGCGAGGCCGTGCCCGAAATTGTGGGATTGATATTTTGCAATCGCCGCAGCGCCGGCCAGGAGCCGGGAATCGATCGCGAATACGGATGGACGTCGCTCGGGGTCGCGGGTGAAGACCATCTCACTTACCAGACGATGTTTGGCGACTACCGCGTGAGCGGCGGCGCTTTCTTCCAGGTAAATCGCCACCTGATCGACGAACTTGCGGGCTCCGTAATGTCCGGGGCGGAAGGCCAGCTCGCACTCGATCTGTACGCCGGCGTGGGGTTGTTCAGCAAGGCGCTCGCGCAAAAGTTTGCCCGCGTCATCGCCGTGGAAAATTCTCCGGCATCGTTTGCCGACCTGCGTCACAACCTTCCAACCCATGCCAACGCGCTGCAATCGACCACCGAAACTTTTCTGCGCAGCTTCACGTCGCACATGAAATCGGGAAAGCAGCCGCGCGCGGATTTCCTGGTTGTAGATCCTCCGCGGGCCGGTCTCGGCGATAAAGTGGTCCGCCTCATCCGCGGGCTGAATGTTCCGGTTGTTTCATATATCTCGTGTGACCCATCGACTTTGTCGCGCGACCTTCGCGGGCTGCTAGAATCCGGCTATTGCGTGGAAGAAATTCATTTCTTCGATCTCTTCCCGCAGACATTTCATATTGAAAGCATGGTCCGGCTGCGCCGCCAGTAGCCCGCCCCAGGCCATGGGTGATGCCATGTATGCCCTGGCCATTCTGCGTTACCGCAAGCCGCTCGACGAGGTCATGTCCATCGTCGAGGAACATCGCGCCTACCTGCGCCAGCTCAAGCAGGATGGAGTGCTCCTCGCCTCCGGCCCTTTCGATCCGCGCAACGGCGGCGCGCTGCTGGTGCGGGTCCCCGATGAGAATCCACAGTCGGCGCTGGATCGCATTCGCGATGGCGATCCGTTCACCATCCAGGGCATGGCGCAATACGAGCTGCTTTGCTGGCTTCCGGTCATCGGCAAGGAATCGCTGGATAAGCTTTGACGCCGCTCGCCGGCATCTTCGGCCGGAAGAATTCAGTCACCGCATTGCCGCCGCCCTCTGCATCCGTCGCATCCCCCGGCGCCGGGCAGCCCCCGCCCAAACTGCCGATGTTGTACGCCGTGCTCGCCTTTGCGGCAGGAATCATCGCCGGCCAGCATGCGTGGCGTCCCCCGTCGTGGTGGGTCGCGAGCGTCATCGGGCTCATCGGCGCTGCGATCTTTTTCAAGCAGCGGCGGTCGCCCATTTCATTTGTGCTTTCGCTGGGCGCCGTTTTTTTGCTGGGAGCGTTGGCCTGGCAGTTGCATGCCAACCGCCCGAGTGCGCCCGACCTTTCTGCTTATGCTCGCGCCGGCGAGGTGACGGTGACGGGGATGGTGGTTCGCGACGGCGTCATTCGCACGCACGCGGATGCTGGCCCCGATTTTTCATTGACCGGCGCAGCACCCTCCGGCCACAAACTGGAAAGCCAGCAGACGCTTGATATCAAGGTCGAGCAGATTGAATCCGGCGGAGTGCAGGCCAGCAGTACCGCAGGTATTCGTTTGAATATTTATGCCCCGGCGCCGGCCCCTGACGAAGCTTCAAACCAGCGGCAATTCATCTATGGCGAGCGCATCCAGTTTCCCGCCAAGCTGCGCTTGCCGCGAAATTTTGGCGATCCCGGCGCCTTCGATTACCGCGGATACCTCCTGCAGAATGGAATCCAGGCGCTGGCCACGGCCGCCGCCGGCGACGTAGTAGTCTTGCCGCCCGGTCCCAGCCACTGGTACGGCCGCTGGAAGAGCGCGGCGCGGCGCAGCCTGTTCCGCAAGATGAATCAACTGTGGCCGCCAGCCGACGACGCCATGCTGCGAGCGGTGCTGGTGGGCGAGCGCTCCCAGGTGACGCGCGATACCCGGCTGGCGTTTCAGCGCACCGGCGCCTATCACCTGCTGGTGGTTTCTGGGTTGAACGTCACCATCTTTGCCTTGGTGATTTTCTGGGCAGCCAGGCGCCTGCACTGTAACCAGGTTGCAGCCACGCTGATGACCATCGCGCTCGCCGCGGGTTACGCGTATCTGACCGATCTGGGCGCGCCCATTCAGCGTGCGGTGCTGATGCTGGCAAGTTACCTGGTGACCCGGCTGCTGTTTCGGCAGCGCGAAGCGCTGAACACCATCGGAAGCGCCGCGCTGGTGGTGCTGGTGATCGACCCTGCCGGCCTGTTTGACGCAGGATTTCAAATGACGTTTTTGGCGGTGCTGGCCATTGCCGGAATCGCGGTTCCATTGCTCGATCGGACATCGACGCCGTACCGCCGCGCCCTGGACAGCCTGGATTCACGCGACCACGACATCCAGTTCGCACCGGCGCAGGCGCAGTTTCGCGTGGAGATCAGAATGGTATCCCGAAAACTTGCCCAGCTTTTACCCGGATCGGCAATCGGCGCCTCGACCCAGAGCTCCATCGCGCGCGGCGAAACTGCGGCGCGCCGGCTGGCGGCGTTCACCGCGCGAGCGGTTTTGTTTGGGTACGAAATATTGCTGGTGTCAGCGGTGATGCAATTGGCTCTGGCGCTGCCCATGGCGGTGTACTTTCATCGCGCCACGTCGGTTGGGCTTCCCGCCAATATCGTCGTAGTGCCGCTGACCGGGCTGCTCATGCCCACCGCGATGCTGGCGTTGGTGCTCTCGTATATCTGGCTGCCGCTGGCCAGGATTCCCGCTGCCGCGGGCATGATCGTGCTGCATGCGATTACCGGTTGCATCACCCGGCTGGGCGGCTTGCGTTTTGCCGAGTTGCGGGTCGCCGCTCCTTCAACCGTGATGACGGTGGCCGCGCTCGCCAGCCTGGTGGTGGCGATGATGCTGGTGCGCCGCCAGCGCTGGCTGGCCGCCGCCGGCCTTGGGCTGCTGTTCGCCGCCGCGGTTGGCCTGGGCTTGCCTGCACATCCGCATTTCGTCCCCAAGACCCTTGAGGTGACCGCCATCGACGTGGGCCAGGGGGACGCCATCCTCATCGTCTCGCCCCAGGGCCGCACCCTGCTCATTGATGCCGGCGGTCCCACCGGCCGCGCCCGCTCCGATTTTGATTATGGCGAAGAAGTGGTCTCGCCTTACCTCTGGCAGCGCGGCATCGATCGTCTCGATGTCGTGGCCCTCACCCATGCCCACAGCGATCATCTGGGCGGCCTGCACAGCGTCGTCGCCAACTTTCGTCCGCGCGAGCTGTGGATGGGGATGGATCCCCCGGTCCCACCGTTTACCGCACTGCTTGAGCAGGCGCGTGCCAGTCACACATCGGTCATTCATTTATTTTCCGGGGACACCCTTGATTTCGGCGGCGCGAACGTGCGGGTGCTGGCGCCGCCCCGGCAGTGGGAGCTGAGCGCGCAGCCGCGCAACGACGATTCCCTGGCCATGTTGTTTACGCTGGGCAAAACGGCGGCGTTACTCGAAGGCGATGCGGAGAAGGCCAGCGAAGAGTTGATGGGCGTCGAAGATGTACGCGCCGACTTGTTAAAGGTTGGCCATCATGGCAGCGCCACTTCAACCTCTCCGGAATTCCTCGCGGCGGTGCGTCCGCGCTATGCGGTCATATCGGTGGGCATGGACAATTTGTTCGGACACCCCAAGCCGG
>JBBSHD010000119.1:0-7119 GCA_038253455.1 Terriglobales bacterium
GTTTCTGGGTACTGGCCAGCAAGTATTCTTCGCCGGTCTTGGTGAGGGTGGCATCGCCCGCGAAATAAGGGGCGGCGCTGGTGCGCAGCGTGTAGGCGCTGAAGCCGGTGTTGGCGCCGGTGCGTCCGGTTTTCGTTCGGCCATAGCCCAGGTGCAGGGTCACAGAATTTTCCGCCTGCCCGGGCAGGATGAAGATCGCGCCCTTCACTTTTCTGCCCTGCAGCTCAACTTCAACCACATCACGGTTTTCCAGCTTGCGCGCATTGGCCAGCGCGGGGCTGATCAGCACCGCGTTGTCCCAGGTCAGCTTGGTGAGCGGCTTGGGAAGCTCCTGCAGCCAGCCATTGTTGTTGAATCGGCCATCGTAGATCGTCGGGTCAGGACGGAAGATGATTTCGAGACCACCGGCCGCCGGAGCGGGCGCGCCGTTGCCCGGCGACGCCGCGCCGGAATCCGCTTTGGCGCTCATGGTCTTGAACGGCAGAACTGTTGAGGCCACGAAACCATCATGCAGCGACCGCCGCCAGAATCCGTCGAAATCGCCGCCCCCGGGCTGGGCCTTCCAATAGGCCTGCAACAGGTCATAGCTGTTCGCTCCCGGCTGGTCGCTGAAAGCCGCCACCACTTCGTGCGCGGTTTTCCCCTGGTACAGCGGCTCGATCAGCGGCTGGATGATGCTGACGCTGCCATCCTGCGCGCGCGCGTCGCTCCATGACTCCAGGTAATGGGCTTCGGGAATGTGCCACTGCGACAGCCGCGAGGTCTCATCCTGATACAGGCTGAGATGGACGCTCACTTCCACCTTGCGAATGGCTTGTTCAAAGTTGAAATCAGCGGGCGCGTTGTAAACCGGGTTGCCGCCCAGCATCACCAGGAGGTTTACCTTGTTGGCGTTGAGATCATCCACCAGTTCGCGCAATCGTGCAGTCTGCTCGCCGGGATTCACGTCCACCGGGTCGGTGTACATCACGGTCTTACCGGCGTTGCCCAGGGCCTGGTTGATGGAATGGGCCAGCGCATGCACCGCGGCGGTCTGCTGCTCGCCCGGAATCACCACGCTCGCGCCGCGGCTCTGCTGCAGGTCGCGGGCCACTGCCGCGATGAATTTCGCGCGTGCGTCGCCGCCCGCGCCTGCCGCCGCCGGCGAGCCCGTGACTGCCGCCGCCAGGTCCCGGGCAAAAGCTTCGATGTCAGAGGCCCGCAGCGGAAGCCGGTGGTCGGCCTTGGCGCCGGTGGTCGAGGGCGTGCTCTCCACCACGTACAGCCGGTTCATCTTTACGCCCTGCTCCATCTTGCGGCGCGCGATAAAATCTCGCGAGCAGCGCAGGAAGCCGGGGAACTGCGCACCTGAAAGGAAGTCGGCATCGAGTGCCAGCACCACATCCGCTGCCTCGAGGTGGTAGTGCGCATCCACATACTGTCCGAAAGCGGCCTTCGACCCGGCGCGCGCGGCGTCACGATTCACCGGATCATACGAATACCATTTCGCCTGCGGGTAGGCCTTCAGCAACGCCCCGATCTGCGCCGCCAGCGATGGGGACGTGCTGGTTTCGCTCAGGAACCGCAACCCCGCGCCCTGCATCCCTTTTTGCGCGGTCATCGGAGCGCGGATCGCACCCAGGAAATTTCCCCAGGTGCGCGTTTCTCCCAGGTAGCTGAGCGTCTGCGACCGGTCGGGATCGTACAGGCCCAAAATCGAAGCTTGGGCAAAGGTGTCGGCCGCGCCCATGCTCATGGGATGCTGCGGGTTCCCTTCCACCTTGGTGGGTCGGTACATGTTGCTTTCCACCAGCACCGGCGTGGCTGCCCCCGCAAACGGCATGGCGGTGGCATAAAATTTTGGCTTGCCGGGCACCAGGTCTTCCGGCTGCTTCACGTAAGGGACGATCGCCTCTTCCGGCATCTTGGTGCATGCCGTAAGGCCCGCCAGGGCGAGCGATGCGCCCATCAGCTTCAAGAATCCGCGGCGCCCCACCGGGTCGAGCCATGACCCCGCCTGGTTGGGGAACTCGCGTTCCAGCATCTCCGAGAAACCCTCGGCGTTGGAAAGCTCTTCGAGCGATCGCCAGTAACGCGGCCCCTGGGCCGAGGCGAGGCGCGCCTGCACATCCTTCAATTCGAGCCGCGGTTTTTCCGCGGCCCGCTGTGCGAGCTTACCCCCGCCCGTCGTGATCTGGATCAGCTCGTGGTCGTGATCGCTCATGAGGTCTTCAATCTGGCCTGCTCATTACCGGTGGCACGTGTCGCACCCGATCATCGCGTGATAAGAACGGATGTTGTATTCCTTGTGCAGCGCCGAACCCAGTTCCATCTGGCTGGTAAATTCTTTTTCCACTCCCCCGCTCAACATCACCTTAACCGGGCTGCCCGACGTGGGTTGCTGGTACTGCATATCAAAAACCTTGTCTCGCGGACGCAGATATTTTTCCGGCTGGCGATGGCATTCCAGGCACCATTCCATTTGCAGCGATTTGGCCTGGTAAGTCAGGGGCATGCGGTCCACGGGACCGTGGCACGAGGCGCAGCCGATCCCCTTATTCAAATGAATGGAGTGGTTGAAATAAACAAAATCGGGCAGGTTGTGTACCCGCGTCCACTGCAGGGATTTGTCGTCGCGCCAGCTGGCGCGCACCGGCTCCAGCAGCGGAGCGTTGGTCCAGATCTGCGCGTGGCAGTTCATGCAGGTCTTGGTCGGCGGTATGCCGGCGAAACTCGATGTCTCCACCGAGGTATGACAGTAGCGGCAATCGAGGCCCAGCCCGGCCGCATGATGCTGGTGGCTGAACGGCACCGGCTGCTCCGGAGCGATTCCCACACCAGTTACATAAGGGGAACGGTTAATGTCGTCGGTAATATAGCCGAGTCCCAGCAGCGCAAACAGCACGCCGTAAATCGATAACCGGGAGAGCGTATTGGTGCTGGGATGGAATATTTGTGCCATCGGTATCCCGGTTACATCTCTCCGCGCGTTAGCCGCAAAGCGCGTTGAAGCTGGAAATTATAGCAGCCAAAAAAAATAGCGCGATTTCAGCCCCGCGCATTCTATTGCATCACGTCGAAAACTGCCGATAAAAAATCAAATTACCCGAATTATTAATGAAAATGTCATCGAGAGGCTCAATCCGAGCCGCACTTTCTCAATCTACTCGAAACAACTTTCCGCCCCGCAGCTTGAAGATCTGGTCCCGCCAGTGCACGGTGTTTCCCGCCAGGCTGGTCATCCACACCAGCAAGGCCAGACAATCCCGCAGAGGAATAAGCCACAAATTTTTCAGTGTATTTTTGTCCTCCACCACCTCGGTCCCCATGATCCATGCATGGTACAGGCGCGCGGCCACGACCACCGCCAGCCACAGCCACGACCACAGTGCGCCATGGGCCGCCAGCACCGTAATGATTCCCCAGGGGATGGCATACGTCACTCCCATGCCCGCGTAGCCGGCTTTGCGCGAATCCCGCATGGTGCGTCCCCACCGTAGTTGATGTTTCAGGTATGCGATAACGCTGTAGGCGGGAATCAGCGTTTCCACCACCATGTCGGAGAGCACCACGTCCAGGCCCTTGCGTGCCACCCGGCGGCCAAGCTCGTAATCGTCGGCTAGGTAATCGGCCACCAGCTCCAGCCCTTCCACGATCTCCAGCGCCTTCGGACCCATCGCCAGGGTGGCGCCCAGCGCAAAATTCAATCCGCCTTCGAGATGCCGGGCGGTCAGCACCCCGGCGGCGAAGTCAGTGGCAATTCCCAGCTCCTCCAGCCTGCCACCTAAAGTGCTGGCCCCGGTACCACGGTACAGCGTAGTGACCATGCCGACCCTGGAATAAATAAAATTGCTCATGATCTTGCGCAGATACTCCGGGGGGACCTTGATGTCATCATCATTAATCAGCACGTGGGGATACTGGGCCACGCGCAGCATTTGCAGCAGAGCGCTCACCTTGGGGCTGGCCCCCAACGCTTCCGGACAAACCTGCAGACGGATCGCCTGCGCCGGAAACTCCCGCTGCAGCCGCTCGACCAGCGCCGCCGCGGGATCGCCGGCCGACTGAACTCCAAAGATGATTTCGTATTCCGGATAGTATTGCGCGCAGTGGCTGGCGAAGGCCTCATAGCTACCCGCGTGGGTGCCGCGCACCGGCTTGAGAATCGATACCGGCGGACTAAATGGCTTGCCCGCAGGCGCCGCGCGCTGCTCGAAAAATCGACGGGTGCTCCACAACCCGATCGCGTAGTAGGCTAGGCCGCAAAGGGTAAATATGACTGGGATAACCGCTAACCAGCGCATGGAGTGGCCGATGACGAAACACGCATCTGCTGCATTATGGATGTAAAAATCGCGCAGCGCGATGTCCGGCGCAGCTTACTCGTAGCGTAACGCCTCGATGGGATCGAGGTTTGACGCCTTCCAGGCGGGGTAAATTCCGAATACCAGTCCGATGGCGCAGGAGATGGTGAACGCCGCCGTCGTCCACGACACTGACATCGTGGCGGGCAGGGATTGGCCCATGATCAGCCTGATCAAATAGGTGAGGACCCCTCCCAGGGCAATGCCGATCACACCGCCTACCGCGGTCAGGGCAATCGCCTCCAGGGTGAATTGCAGCAGCACGTCTCGCTTGCGCGCGCCGATGGCTTTGCGCACGCCGATCTCGCGAGTGCGCTCCGTCACCGAGACCAGCATGATATTCATCACACCCACTCCGCCCACGATCAGCCCCACGCTGGAAACCGCAAACATGAATATGAACAGGCCCTGGGTAAGCTGGTTCCACAAGTCAGACAGCGAGTCCTGGCTGAAAATCGCGAAGTTGTCGGGCTGGGTCGATTTCACCTTGCGCCGGCGCCGCAGCAGCTCGCGCATTTCGTCCTGCACCACCGGCATCTTGTCCTGCGACGTCGCCTTCACGCTGATCCAGTGGTCTTTCAGCTCGGGATGCAGTTTGCGGAATACGTTCAGCGGGAAGATGACGATGTTGTCATCGGGATTGCTGCCGCCGCCCAGCGCCGCTTTCCGCTTTTCGAGTACGCCGATGACCTGAAAGGTCTGGCCTTCGATCTTCACTTCCTTGCCGATCGCATTGGTCTGCCCGAACAGGGTGTCGGCGGTGTCGTACCCCATCATGATGACGGGTGAAAAGTGCTGGTCATCGACGTCGGAAAAGGGCCGGCCTTCCTTGATTTTCAAATCGTAGACATCCTTGATCGATGACGTGTCCCCTTCGAGAATGGTGTTCTTGGCCTTCTTCCCGTTGTAGTTCACCGCGTAAGTGCCGGTTCCGAACTGGGGCAGGAAGTAGCGGATGCCCGCGGCGACCGCCTCCACATAAGGCAGGTCCTTCATTGCCATCGCATCATCGAGCGACAGTTCCTTGCGGGTGCGGATTTCTTCCGACGGCCGCCCAAAACTGAACACATCAAAGCGAAAGGCAAAGACGATGTTGGAACCCATGTCGGCAACCGACTGTTGCACGTTGGAGTTCAAACCCGTGATCACCGACGAGATCAGGATCACCACCGCCACGCCAATGACGATTCCCAGCACCGTCAACCCCGAACGCAGCTTGTTGGTGCGAATGGTGTCCAGCGCCATCCTCGTTACTTCGCGATAATCGCGGGTCCTAAGCATTCTTTAAGTTTCCATTCCAATTTTCGCCGAGTGCGCCTGTGATCTAAAGCTCAGATCGCAACGCCACAATAGGATCAAGCGACGCCGCCCGGCGCGCCGGATACACCCCAAAAAATACTCCCACCGCGGTCGAGACCAGCACCGCCGCCAGCACCGACCAGACCTTCACTGCGGACGGCACTCCAATCACCAGGGTGACCGCCTCGGCGATGATTACCCCCAGCAGAATCCCCAGCACTCCCCCCACCAGCGACATGGTGCTCGATTCGATGAGGAATTGCATCATAACGTCGCTGCGCTTGGCGCCCAGCGCCTTGCGTATCCCGATTTCCCGCGTGCGTTCTGTGACCGACACCAGCATGATGTTCATGATGACGATGCCGCCGATCACCAGCGATACCGACGAGAGCGCCACCGTCACCGCAAAAAAGCTCTGGCTGATGTTGGCCCACAGGCTCAGGAACGTCTGGTTGGTATCAATATCAAAATCATCTTTCCTTCCCGCCGCCAAATGGCGCCGGTTCCGCAGCACCACGCGCGCTTCATTCATCGCCGCTTCCAGATCGTTGCCCACCCCCAGGGCCTTGCCCCAGATGCGTATGCTGACGTGCGGATTGTATTGGTGCAGCCAGGTGCTGATGGGAATCGCCACCCAGTTGTCGCGGCTCTGCCCCAGGGTCTTGCCCTGTTTCTTGGCGACCCCGATGACGGTAAATAATCGTCCGTCCACGCGGATCTCTTTGCCGATCGGGTCCACCCCCGGCATCAGGTTTTCCACGATATCGTTGCCGATAACGCCGACGTTTGAGCCCGCATTGAGGTCGGCATCGGTCACCGAGCGCCCCGAAGTCAGCTCCAGGTCATAGATCGTCGACATATTCGGGGTCCAGCCCCTGACGGCGGTGTCTGAGCTTGACTGCGACGCGTACTTCACTTTTCCACTCTGCCTCCCCACCGAGGCCGCAACTACCTTGCACGAACCGCAGGCTTCGAGCACCGCCTGGTAGTCGTCGAGGGTGATGTCCTTGCGTTTTTGCGCCTCGAGAAAGTCGTCAACGTTGGTAATGACGTTGGGGGTCTTGTTCACGATAAAAATATCGGCGCCCAGGTTGAAGACCTTTTCCGCCACATAGCCGTTGATGCCGTTGACGAAAGTCACCACCGCGATCACCGCGGCCACGCCAATGACGACGCCCAGCAGGGTAAGCACCGATCGCATTTTATTGGCCCACAGTGATTGCAGGGCCAGACGGATGGCTTCAACGATATTCATGTCTTAAGAATCAATTTGAGCAGTCATATAATAATAATGATTGAGTGTAACAACTTTCCCCGCCATATCTTGGACTTTGGCCCGCCCGTTTATAATGAAAGACGTTGGCAGACGGACTGGGCGGTCGCTGCCGCTGCATGAACGCCGGGTTTCCCGGGCCGCATGCGGCGGGAGAGGAAAGTCCGAACTCCACAGAGCAGTGTGCCGGATAACGTCCGGGAA
>JBBSHD010000120.1:0-7053 GCA_038253455.1 Terriglobales bacterium
GAAGAAACCCCATTGCAACCGAAATACTTGTTGCCGATGACCTGCGAGACCTACGTCAGTGAAATGTATGCCCCTCCTGCGAAAAAACTTGAGATCACGTGGAGGGTGAGAGTTAGTCCGGAGTGAGTGCCCCAGCTCATGATCATGCCAAGTGAGAACCAAACCACCCGCCGGGTGTCCTTCGTTACAGATTCCCCTCACTGCTTCGCAATAAAGTTCTCCGCGCTCAGACTGTTCTCTCCCAGTTTCTTGCCGCTTGAGTCTTCGAGCCACACCAGCAGCGTACTTGTCCCGGTGGTTACGTCGGGCATCACGCCGAGGTCTTCTACCTTAATGCTGGCGTCAGCGGGGACATCCACCACTTTGTCGTGGGTCTCGCCCTTATCGATGCGCCATTTTAAGTGTGCCTTGGGATACGCGGTGTAGGTGTCGTTCACCACGTGAAGCGACAGCGGCTGGGTGGGCTCCAGCACATTGTAGGCAATGCTGGGCAAGATCGGTTGCATGGAGGAGCGCAGCGCCAGGTAGCCGCGCTTGGGCTCGCGATAGTAATCGACCACCGCCCAGGTGATGGACGGCCAGTCTTCTACGAACATGAAGTGATAGAGGCCGGTGCTGCCGTTGTACTTCATGCGGCGCATGCTCTCGGTGACGTAGCGAGTCAGGTTGGCCTGGTAGAGCTGCGAGTTGTGCACGAACTCCTCGATATTCTTGCCGCGCTTGATATGGGCGAAATCGAAGTTTTGTTCGGGCTGAAAGTCAGCAAACTTCCAGGTGTCCCATGCGGGGTCGGTAACCGGCCACTCTGAGCCGGGTTTGGGCCACAGGGTTTTGGCGTCGAATATTTTCTGCAGAGTCTCCACGCTGGGCAGCGCCTCAGCGCCATATTCGGTGAGGAACACCGGCGTCTTGGGGTAGGGATAGCCGGGCAGGCTGCGGTCATACCATCCGGGATAGACGTGGCCGTCCCCCGTGCCTGAATCGCGATGGGTGACGCGACTGGGGTCAAGTTTGGAAACCTCCGCGGTAAGCTCATTGTCGAGGTCGAGGTTCTGTTTAGGATCGCGCTTCTGCATCCAGTCCATGGCATGGGGAGATTCGTTGTGCATGCACCACACGATGATGCTGGGATAGTTGCTGTAGCGATCGACCATGTCGGCCGCCTGGCGCTGGGCTTCTTTATGGAATTCGGGAATGTCGGTGTATCCCCATTGCAGCGGGAAATCCTGCCAGACCATCACCCCCTGTTCGTCGGCGGCCTCATAAAATTCGGGCCGCTCCAGGTGCGCGTGCACGCGGATGGAATTCAGGTTGGCCCCGCGCACCAGCTTCACATCGCGATCGGACCACGCCTTGTCGGCCTGCGATAGCCACTGGGTGGAGATGTAATTGCTGCCGCGGGCATAAATGCGCTTGCCATTCAAATACCAGACCCAGTTGCTGTCATGGCTGATGCCGCGGATGCCGAAGCGGGTTGAGGCTGTGTCGATGGTCTGTCCGGACTGGTCCTGCAGCGCAGCGTCGAGGCGGTAGAGAGGTTTTGCTTGCCGTAGTCCCAGCTCCACCACAATTGCGGCTCATGCACGGTGAGGTCGCCGCTAAGCCGCGATTCCCCCGGCGTGGCCGCGCCCGACAGCACAATGGGCATCGCGGAGCTTTTGAAATTGGCGCCTGCCGCCCGGGCATTGATCTTTACCTGGCGCGGATCGTTGCTCCAGTTGTGCACCACCGATTCCACGTGCAGGCTGGCTTGCGCATCGCTCACGGTGGTGGGCAATACCTTGATCTCGGCGATGTCCACGCCGGAAGACTCGTGCAGGGCGAGGCCGCGAATCACGCCGCCGGTACCGCGCTCCTGCCCGCGCGCGCTGGTGGCCCCGGGCCGGGTGTCATGGTAGGCGAAGATGCCCTTGATCTGGTTTTGCGCCTTGGGCCAACTGACCGGGAACTGCTGTGCCATGTCAAAAGTCTGCGAAGGCGCGGAAATTTTCAAGGTAATGTCGTTGCTGCCCGGGTTGAGGTAAGGAGTGAGATCAACGCTCCAGCGTTGAAAATATCCTTCGTGGCTGCCTGCTTTTTTCCCGTTCACGATTACGTCGGTGTAGTAATCCACCATGTCGAGGTCGAGGATCATGAACTTGCCTGGCGCGACCGGGGTGTAGTTAATGGTCTTGCGAAACCACATGGTCCCGCTGAAATCGAGGCCATAGGAAGTGTCGGGCGTGACCAGCTCAGCGGTCGAATTCGCGGGCGGCGGCGGGGGCATGGCTGATGCTTTGGCGGGATAATTTTTCTGGCCCATGAGATACCAGTTTGACGGCAGATGCATCACCGGCCAGCCATGATCGTCCACCGTGGACATGTCGCCGGCCCCGCTGTAGGGAAGGTAGTGCCAGTCGCCGGAGAGATCGATTCGCTGGGTTTTTCTGTCGGCGCTTGCGGCGGCCGAAAGCAAAACCAGGAGCAGTACCGGGAGAATTGCCAGTAAAGCGCGCGGCCGGTTGAAATTGTATGATTTCAAGGGTTTACCTCGGGGCGGGCGGGTTGTAAAGCCATCCGATTATGCTAATCTGAGAGGCGAATGACAAGTAAAAAATCGATTTTCTTGCGGGGAAATGCGATTTTAGAGGGGTGGATCGAGCTCCAAGGGAAGAGCAAAAGAAAACGCGGGGTCCTTCACTCAAACAAGAAGCAAAAGCTCGTTCCAGGATGACAAGGGTTGGGGGCGTTTTCGTTTGCCGGCATTCTTTCATGCAACTTCTTGAGAGTTTAGCGGAACTTCCCACCAAGCGCATGTTCTGAAGGCAAAGATGCCTTTAATAATCCCTGGCACATTTAATAATCCCCGATACCGGAGGCGGCAATGTCGCATGGTCATTTGAGATGGCGCGGTGCGCTACGATTTCTTGTTCTGGCTCTGATCGTTGCGGGTTGCTTATTGACTATCAGTTCGACAGCGCGGGCGCAGGCTGCGGCTACGCCGGACCAGGCTCAGCCTGCCGCCCTGGGAGACGATGCTTTCGCTCGGGCCCGGCGGCTGCGCCATGGCATCAACCTAAGCGAATGGTATGCGCAGACTCCTGACGATTACTCCACGCACCGCTTGGATACCTATACCACCCCGGCCGACATTGAGCTCGTCCATCAAATGGGGTTTGATCATGTGCGCCTCAGCATTGATGCCCGGCCGCTGGGTTGCCTGAACTATGCCGGGCGCGGATGCGATTTCAGCCGCACCCTTGACGCCACGGTGGATGCGATTCTGCGACAGGGGCTCGCGGTCATCATCGATCTCCATCCCCAATCGGAGTTCAAGCACAAGCTGGCCACTGACAACGAATCGGTGCAGGCGTTTGGGTCGCTGTGGAGAAACGTTGCCGCTCACTTTGCGCGGCTCGATCCGGATCAAGTTTTCTTCGAAGTCTTGAATGAACCTGAGGTCTCAGATCCGTATCGCTGGGCGGGAATACAGCAGCAGATGGTGAGCGCGATACGCGGCGCGGCGCCGCGCAACACCATCATCGTGGCCGGCGGCCAGTGGTCTGACCTCGACGACCTGATGATGGTGCAGCCGCTCGCCGACCGGAACCTGATTTACAACTTTCACTTCTACGAGCCCCACATTTTTACCCACCAGGGAGCGAGCTGGAGCCTGGACTACTGGCGGAACCTGCGCGCGGTCCCGTACCCTTCGACCCCGGAAATTGTGGCGGCCGTCGCGACGGCGCAGCCCACTGAATCGGGCAGAATGCACATCGAGCGCTATGGCGTCGAGCGCTGGAACCGCGACCGCATCGCCGGCGAGATCGCCATCGCCGGCAACTGGGCCAAACGTCACCATGTGCCGCTCACCTGCAACGAATTTGGCGCGTACCGGAATTATTCGGAGCCCACCGCGCGAGTGGCGTGGATACGCGACGTGCGTGAGGCGCTCGAAGCCAATGGCATTGGGTGGACGATGTGGGACTACCGCGGAGGCTTCGGCGTGGTCACGCGCACCCCGCCGGTCCCCGCCGATGGCAGCCATGCCGCCATCCCGGGCGGCACTGAGATCAATCGCGACGTCCTGGGCGCGCTGGGACTCGGGCGCTGATTCGCCGGGCGCTGATTCGCCAGACGGTGATCTGAAAATCCGGAACTGGAATCGCTTCGCCACGTCCCCGGGGGCTTTCGGCCTGCGAATCGCATCTCATTACCCAAACATCTACATTTGAATACATGCCTGGAGTGCAATGATGAAAATGCGTCAGTTGGGCGCGAACGGCCCTGAAGTTTCCGCTATCGGTTTGGGTTGCATGGGGATGAGCGAGTTCTACGGCGGGCGCGACGACCGCGAGTCGATCGCCACCATTCACCGGGCACTGGAGCTGGGCCTGAATTTCTTTGACACCGCCGATATGTACGGCCCTCACATCAACGAAGAATTGCTGGGGGGCGCGCTCAAAGGCAAGCGCTCGAGCGCGTTTATCGCCACCAAATTTGGCATCGTGCGCGATCTCACCGAGCCGCCCACCCGCGGGGTGAACGGCAAGCCGGAGTACGTGGCCCTGGCTTGCGAAGGCAGCCTGCGCCGCCTGGGCGTGGATACCATCGATCTTTACTACCTGCATCGCGTCGATCCCCAGGTGCCGATCGAAGATACGGTGACTGCTATGGCCCGGCTGGTGAAGGCGGGCAAGGTGCGCTTCATCGGCTTGTCGGAAGCTTCGTCGGAGACGCTGGAGCGCGCCCACAAGATCCATACCATCACCGCGTTACAGAGCGAATATTCGCTGTGGACGCGCGACCCGGAGGACAACGTCCTGGCCACATGCCACCGGCTGGGTATTGGATTTGTGCCTTATAGCCCGCTGGGCCGCGGTTTTCTTTCGGGAACGATCACGCGGCCGGAAGATTTCGAAGCCGGCGACTACCGGCACAACAGCCCGCGATTCCAGGGTGAGAATTTCGAGAAGAATCTTGAGCTGGTGCGCCGGGTTAAAGAACTGGCGGCGCAGGCCGGCCATACCCCTTCACAAGTTGCGCTGGCCTGGGTACTTGCGCAGGGAGAAGACCTCGTGCCTATCCCCGGAACCAAGCGCCGCAAGTATCTCGAAGAGAACATTCACGCGGTGGATATCACGTTGACCCCCGAACAGGTCCGCGAGCTGAATGATATTTTCCCGCCTGGCGCTGCTTCCGGCCCCCGCTATCCCGAAGCAATGATGGCGTCGGTCAATCGCTAGAAAGTATTGGGTATAACAATGACCAACAAGGACGACCAATCGACTTCCACCGCCGTGCAGGAAGCCGCCACTGATGCGAAGAGTGAAAACTCCGCCGCGCTGCCCAAGGCAGATCCGTGCACCCTGGTGATTTTCGGCGCCACCGGCGACCTTACCAGGCGCAAGCTGGCGCCGGCGCTGTATGACCTGGCTTGCGTGGGCTGCATGTCGCCGCATTTCGATATCCTGGCGCTGGGGCGCAAGCCGCTCTCCGATGATGCGTTTCGCAAGAACCTGGAAGAAACGGCGGCGAAATCCAAAGACGCCCGCGGTTTTACCGCCGAGGGCTGGAAGGATTTTGCCGGCCGCATTACCTACCTGCAGCTCGATCCCGAAGATCCCGCCTCTTACCAGGAACTGGCCGCACACCTCGACAAGAGAGGTGGAAGTCCCAACCACCTTTTTTACCTTGCCACGCCTTCGTCGCTGTTCGCCAAAATCATTGAAGGGCTGGGCGCCGCCGGGCTCAACCACAACGACAAGGGCTGGACGCGCATCGTGATCGAAAAGCCTTTTGGCCATGACCTGGCGTCGGCACAGCAGCTCAACCAGATGCTGCGCGCGGTGTTTGCCGAAGAAGAGATCTACCGCATCGACCACTACCTGGGCAAAGAGACGGTGCAGAACCTGCTGGTCTTTCGCTTCGGCAACCTTTTATTTGAGCCGGTATGGAACCGCAATTACATCGATTACATCGAGATCACGGCGGGCGAAAAAATTGGCGTGGAAGGCCGCGCCAGCTTCTACGAGGAAACCGGCGCGCTGCGCGACATGGTCGCCAACCACATGCTGCAACTTCTCAGCCTGATCGCCATGGAGCCTCCGGTGGCCTTCGATGCCGATTCGGTGCGCGAACAAAAGGTGCAGGTGTTCCGCGCCATTACGCCGATGACCGTCGAACAAGTGGCGCGAAGAACGGTCCGCGGGCAGTACGGCCGGGGGGAGATCGACGGCGTCAAGGTCTCCGGCTACCGCGAGGAAGCGGGGGTCGATCCCAAGTCCAACATTGAAACCTATGCCGCCCTGGAGTTGTTCGTCGATAACTGGAGGTGGGCGGGCGTGCCGTTTTACCTGCGCACCGGCAAGCATTTGTCGCGCAACCTCACCGAGATCGCGGTGCACTTCAAGCGCACTCCGCAAGCCCTGTTTGCGCGCACGCCCGATGATGTGCTCGACCGCAACGCCATTATTTTTCGCATCCAGCCCAATGAAGGCATCGCGGTCAACGTGGGCGCCAAGCGTCCGGGAACTGAAATGCATACCGCCAACGTGCAGCTCGATTTCAAATACCGCGAAGCGTTCGGCACGCGCAGCGCAGTGGCCTATGAGACGCTGCTGCTCGATGCCATGCGCGGAGACGCCACGCTGTTCACCCGCCGCGACGAGGTTGAGGCCGAATGGAAATTAATTACTCCCATCGAAGAGGCGTGGAAACAAATTCCACCGCCCGAATTCCCCAATTATTCGGCCGGAAGCGCGGGTCCGGCCCAGTCCGATGACCTGATTGAAACCGGCGGCCATCACTGGCGCTCGCTTGATCCGCTGGATTAGTTCCCGTAATCAAAGAATTCGCGGCGGTGGAGCGACCTGTTCAGGCGCGGCGCTCGACTCTGTGGTTTGCACTCTCCCAAAGTAGAATAGATAAGCATGGCAACCGCGATTAAAAACACCAGGCTGGGCAAGAGCATCGTCCTCGATTCGTTTCGGCGCTGGGGATACCTCGCCGCAAACCTCGACCCGCTTGGCAACCTCACGCCTGAGTTCGTCCCCGAGCTCGACCATGACGGCC
>JBBSHD010000121.1:0-6950 GCA_038253455.1 Terriglobales bacterium
GGAGAACTTCGCGGTAGGGCAGCACTTCGAGAGCGTCTTCAGCAGCGAGTTCAACCCCGATTTCGTCGCCGGCATCACCCAGGTGATGGGCGGCGGGGAATCGTACACAGTCTATGACCTGCAGTACCACAAGCAGGATGGCGAGCCGCTCAAGATCAATGCCAACGTGCTGCCCTTGCGCGACAGCAAGCAGAAATCAATGGGCTCGATGGTGATCATCGACGACATCACCCAGGAGCAGCGCCTGATGAGCACGCTGTGCCGCTACATGAGCCGCCAGGTGGCCGAGCAGGTGCTTAAGAACAAAGATGAGTTGCAACTCGGGGGCCGCCGCTCCAGCGTGGCTGTCCTGTTCTGCGACATCCGCAACTTCACTTCGATTTCAGAACAGTCGTCCGCCGAAGAAGTGGTGACCATGCTGAACGAATATTTTTCGCGCATGATCGAGCCCATCTTTTATTACGAAGGCACCCTCGACAAGTACATCGGGGACGCCATCATGGCGGTCTTCGGCGCCCCGGTGGCCCATGAGAACGATGGCGAACGCTCTATTCTTGCCGCGCTGGGCATGCGCCGCGCGCTGAAAGACTTCAACCACTACCGGCTGCATCACCACGGACTGCCGCCCATTGAAATCGGCATCGGCATCACCAAGGGAGACGCCATTTGCGGCAACATCGGCGGCGAGCTGCGCATGGATTACACCGTCATCGGCGATACCGTGAACATCGCCTCCCGCCTCGAAGGACTGACCAAGAACCACGAATGCAAGATTTTGGTGAACCATGAAATTTATCTCGAAGTGAAGGACAAAATTCATTGCATTGACCTGGGATATGCGCAGGTTAAAGGCAAAGAAGGCGAGATAAAGATTTATGGCATACCCGATCTGGCTGAGCGCCGCGTCAACGGCCGCTGGCAATTCCAGTTTGAAGTGCGTTACGGGGTGGATTCGCCAACCCTGCCCGCCCGCGGCATTGATATCAACGAGCGTTCCATCGGCTTCGCCTCCGACCATAAGTACCCCGTGGGGACGGAATTCATCATCCAGTACCGCCTGAAGACCCAGGACAACTGGGTGACCTCGCGATGCCGGTTGCGTCGCATTCACGGCGGCATCATGGGGGCCGAATTCCTCGACCTGCGCCCCGAAGACAGCGATTACATCCTCGCCTTGATGAAGTCGAACCGCGCCAAGGTCAAGGCGCGCGAGTCGTAGCCCCGCCTCCTGGCTTCAGTGGCCCCACGGCGCCGGCCCGGTGTTAATAAAACCATTCGCCGCTCAGCCTGCATGCAACGTTTACCGCCGCGTGGCCTACGGGTTTCGCTGGAGCGCGATTAGAATCATCTACCGGAAATGCAAAACCCTGACGTAGTCATCATCGGCGGCGGCATCGTGGGTTCCAGCATCGCCTGCCATTTAACCGGGCAGGGCTGCGGGAACGTGCTGGTGATCGAACGCGAGACCCACCAGGGCAAGGGTTCCACCGGCAAGAGCATGGGCGGCGTGCGCGCCCAGTTCGCCACGCCGGTCAACATCCTGATGTCGCTGTATTCGATCCCGTATTACGCTAGTTTCGAGGAGCGCCTGGGACACCCCTCCGGCTACAGGCCACAGGGATATTTATTCCTGGCCACCAGCGAAGCGCAGATGCAGTACCTGCGGACCAACTTCGAAAAACAAGTTTCGCTGGGATTGACCGCCGCCCGGCTCCTGCCCGCAGCGGAGATCGCCGGCCTCTATCCCCAGTTGCGGTCAGACGACATCGTGGGCGGAAGCTTCTGCGCCACCGATGGATTTGTCGATCCTTACAGCGCCATGGTGGGGTTCATGGCCTGGGCCGCCGGCCACGGCGCGCAGTTATGGCGCGATACCGCGGTCACCGGCATCACCACGGATGATCGCGGCGTCTCCGGGGTGCAAACCTCGCGCGGAGAGGTCAGTACGCGCGTGATCGTCAACGCCGCTGGAGCATGGTCGGCAGAAGTCGCAAAGATGGCGGGCATCGATCTGCCGGTGGTTCCCCTGCGCCGCATGCTGGTTCCCACCGAGCCCTTCGATGAATTTCCGCACAGCGCGCCCATGATCGTCGATATGTCGAACGGCTTCCACTTTCGTCCCGAGGGCCGCGGGTTTCTGCTGGCATGGAACGAGAATGATCCCCGGGAAAAACCGGGTTACAACGTCGATTTCGATCCCGCGTTCATCGAAAAGGTGCTGACCCGGGCCGCGGAGCGCGTGCCCTGCTTCGAAAATCTGGCGGTAAATCCCAAGCGTGCCTGGGCAGGCCTCTACGAAATGACTCCGGACCATCATCCGGTACTGGGACCGGTAGCGGGACTGCCGGGTTTTTTCCTGGCCAACGGCTTCAGCGGCCACGGCGTCATGCACGCCCCGGCAACCGGCAAGATCCTCGCCGACCTGATCCTGCAAGGCAAGACCGACTTGATAGACCCTAGACTCCTGCGCCTCTCCCGGTTCGCCGAAAATGAAACCATAGAAGAAACCGCGATCTTGTGAAACGCGGCGCATTTGAGAGGTTGGTCTAGATTTTCCGGTGGAAGCAGTGGGCTTCAACCCACTGAATAGTTGATCTTTATGATCTTGAGCTTTAAGCCCCGGTGGCGAGTATTTGCAGCAAATTAAGAGTTCGCTTCTAATCGACCTCAGTTGCAGTGTTGAGAATCAAATGCCGGTATCGAAATAAACGGCGCCACGCTTGCTTTTAATCTTCGGGTTTCGGCCCTTGGCCTGGTCAGGACGATGCAACACCCCCCGGGGTATTTTTAGTAATTAAGATATTTACGAAGCAACGAAACCCCATTGCAGATGAAGGCGGGACCTTTGATCTGCAAGCACCCGCCACCGGGGCTAAAAGCCCTTTATCTAAAACTGGTTTTTCCGCGGCCTGAAGGCCGCTGCTTCCACCAAAGAACGAGAACTCCTAAATCGAGGACTCTGGGCTGGGAAACAGACTCTGAAGTCCGTTGCTCCCACCAACACTCAAGACCTTCGTTGAGGTTGAAACGCGGCGGATAATCACTTCAGCCGCATATAAGTAACCTGGGCAATGGCCACCAACGCGCCTTCCGCGTCCTGCAACTGCACTTCCACCGGCGAGAGCGTGCGCCCAAACTTGATGACCTTCGCCACCGCCGTGCAGTCGGTGCGGCAGCCTTTCAAAAACCGAATGTTCATGTCGGTGGTCGTGATCAGGGCCTCTGGCCCCGCCAGGGTTAGGACGGCAGCGCACGCCGCGGTATCCGCCAGGGTCATCATCAGCCCGCCATGCAGCGACTCGAAAACTCCATCATGTTCTCTCTTGTAAGGCATGCGCATGGTGGCCTGTCCGGCGTCCACCGAGACCATGGCCAAGGCGAGCGTCTTCATGATCGGAATATCCGCAAAACGTTCGAGCATCTGGCGGTAATCATTGCTGGATTGATTCACTGCGTTCTCCCATTCCAGGATTTATTCCACGCATTCATTGAAAATTGTTTTCCCTCCTGCCGCAACCCGGCCTCGCAGATAAGGATTTGTTGCAGAGTACGGGTTCTTCCTCACCGCGACTGAACCGGGAATTGTCAAAAGGACGACTAAACAGATGTTCCGGATTGCCATCCAACTTTCGTCGGGGTGAAGATGTGCTCTAATTTCTTTCCCGGAGAATCGATGAAACTCAGCCAGTTGGCCGCCGTCGCCGTCGTGAGCATTGCGGAGCTCGCTCACTGCGGTTCCATGCAAAATGTCCCGGGCGCGGGTAATCGCCGGGCGGAAATCATCAGCCGGGATTCGCCCGCGGTGAAACGGTCATTCGCGTACCTGCTGCGCCAGGCCGCAACCATCCAAAATCCGACCTTGCGAACCCAAACCGTTGACGCCCTGTCTAATCCCTTAACCTGCGTGCGGCACCGCGCCGGGGTTGACCTCACGCTAAAGAAAGCGATTCTGAAAAATCTGGCGGACGCAGGATTGATCGATGCCAGGGATGAAGCTTCATTCCCCGGGGGATTTATGGCCGGCGTATTTCCGCCGGTGTTCGACGAAGGCAGCCAGTGCCCGCGGCTGGCCCAGTCTTTTATCGCCGCGCCCGGCAGCATCTTCGGCGGTCATCACTCCTATCCCGGCGGCCTCGCCGTTCACGAGATGACCAACGAAATCAGCGCCATCAATCTTGCCGCCCAGTATCGCGAAGTTTATTTGTCGCCCTCTCGCCAAGTGCATGCGGGAAAACCTCGCCCCATCTCAACCCAATGGCAGGGACTGATCAGCCAGGACTCTATCGTGGGCGCACCGCTGTGGCACGACTGGGCCAAGGTGTTGGTTTTCCAATGGAATGAGGACGGCAGCGAGTTCGCTGAACTGAATTTTGCAGGCAATGGCCGCACCGACAATTACGGATCGGCCGGAGATTCGCAGACCGGAGCCCATCACATCCTGGGCCTGGCGGAGAGCATGAAGAGAAAGCTGCCCGCGGACTTCGTCATCACCCAGGCCTCGGCCCACGCGTCTCCCACCCTGTCGAATGAATATAAGGTGGTGAACTGGCTGCGCGCCGCCGCCATCGTGGCCCAGATCGACGTGATAGGCGCCGGGTATCTCGCTGTCGATCACCAGGGCCGGCTCAGATTGCCGGCGTTGCGCCAACTGGGCAGCCTCGATCTGAATTCGGCGTCCCCGTCGCAGGTCAACCTGTTGGCCGAATATTCGATCCACAACCTTTCGGATTCCGATTTCACCTATGCGGTGCCCGCAATTCATTCCGCGGAATGGATCCTCGAAAAGCTGGCCCCCGAATTCGGCTATGACCCGGCCGACGTACCGCGTTACAACAACCACTACCGCAACGTGGCGCTGAGCAATCTGACCGCCGAACGCCTGCTGATGATCTACAGCCAGAAGGGAATTGCGGCGGTAAGAACCGAGCTGCGCAGCCTGCGTGCGCAGAGCAAAATCTAGATGGCGCAGCGTTTTAGGGATGAAGAGATGGGAAAGTGCGACAATTACAGAGACCACACTGGTCTGAGGAGCTTGCCCACATGGCGTGTGAAAAACAAACTTTTCTGGGAGTCACTCCCGAAGCTTTTAATTGCCTCGTCGCCAAAGCGACGGCCAACGGGATGCCGATCAGCGGAGATTCCGGGCAGGCCTCCCAGGGTGGATTTACTTTGGTCTGGAACTACAACCCCGAAGCCCAAATGCTCGACATCCAGTGCCTGGAATCGCCTTTTATGGCGCCTTGCCTGATGATCAATGCCAAAATTGAGAGCATGGTGCGGGAATGCACGGGTAACCTCGAGCCGTAATCAGTTATTTGAGCGCCGCGCTCTGCAGCTATTTCGTGAGCCAGCGTAAAACATCGTCATCTCGCGCCGCGAACGAAGTTACCGGGCCGTCGCGGGGCCGAGTGGGGGAGACCCCGAGTTTGTCAGTCGCGACTAACCCGGCCGAAATCGACCCGCCAAAGCCGCGTGATAATCTCGAAAGCCTGCGAGGGAATCATTCATGAAGTTGAATCACTGCGTTCACCAGGCCTGCATCCTGCTGGCCACACTGTTTTTGACCGCAACCTGCTTTTCCCAGACGGCTACGGCACCGGCGGCGGCTAGCTTCCCTAGTGAAACTCCCGCGGTGCTGACGCCATCCGAACAAGGCTTCGATTACTCGCGGCGCGATGTCATGGTCCCGATGCGCGACGGGGCCCGCCTGCATACAGTGATCCTGGTTCCGCGCGGCGCCAGGGGCGCGCCCATTCTGCTGACGCGCACGCCTTACGGCGCCACCGACCTCACCAGCCATACGCCCAGCACCCACCTCGGCCCCATTCTTGAAGGCTACGACAACGCCACCGACGTGATCGTCGAAGGCGGTTACATCCGCGTGGTGCAGGACGTGCGCGGCAAGCATGGCTCGGAAGGCGATTACGTGATGAACCGTCCGCTGCACGGTCCGCAGAATCCCACGGCCGTCGATCACGCCACCGATTCCTACGACACCATCGACTGGCTGGTCAAAAACATTCCTGAAAGCAACGGCAAAGTGGGCATCATGGGGATTTCATACGACGGCTTCCTCCCCTTGATGGCGCTGGTGAATCCTCATCCCGCGCTGAAGGTTTCGGTGCCCATGAATCCCATGGTCGATGGGTGGATGGGTGACGACTGGTTCCATAACGGCGCCTTTCGCGAGCAGAACATGGGCTACATTTACCAACAGGAAGGCACTCGCACCTCCGATGCCAAATGGTGGAGCGGGCACTACGATGATTACGACGAATTTATGCAGGCCGGTTCCGCGGGCGAGCTGGGCCACCAGCACGGCCTGGAGCAAGTTGGATTCTGGCGCAAAATCCTGCAGCATCCCGCCTATGACGTTTTCTGGCGCGACCAGGCGATGGATCGCGTGCTCGCCGCGCAGCCGCTGAACGTCCCGGTCATGCTGGTCTCGGGACTGTGGGACCAGGAAGATATCTACGGCGCCCTCGCGGTGTACAAGGCCATCAAGCCCAAAGACACCACCAACGACAAAGTTTTTCTGGCGCTGGGCCCGTGGTATCACGGCCAGCAGATTCGCGAAGGCAGTTCACTGGGCGCGCTGAAATTTGGCAGCGATACGTCGCTCTATTTCCGCCGCGAGATACTGCGGCCCTTTCTCGACCAGTACTTAAAGGATGGAGCTTCTCCAGCCAAAATTCCGCCGGTCATCGCTTTTGAAACCGGGACCAACACCTGGCACAGCCTGGCATCCTGGCCGGCTTGCGATATAAACGCAGGGCAAGAGAGCAAAGGTGGCTGCATGATTAAACCCACCCCGCTTTATCTCGCCGCCGGCTCGAAGCTGGGATTCACCGCTCCCGCCGCCACCGATACCAAATTTGACGAGTATATTTCCGACCCGGCCAAACCGGTGCCGTACCGCGCCCGGCCAATCGCGCCCATCGACGGCCCCC
>JBBSHD010000122.1:0-6903 GCA_038253455.1 Terriglobales bacterium
CTGCGCCTTGATCTCGCCGATTTTTTCGTTGAGCAGAACTTCGTGGGGAAGTTTGCCATCGAGAATCTGCTGGCGGATCTCGGGAACACAGCGCGGGCAAAGAGAGTCAGTGGTGCGCGGCCATCCCAGCGGGGGCTTCTGCTTCTGATAGGACTTCAGCAGAGGCTTGTCAGACCACTTGGGCGTGAACGACGGGTTCTGGTTGATCGAGTTGACCTTGTCGAAAACCGCCCACGCGCCGCGGGCTGCGACGGTTAAAGCTTTCTCCGCATACTTGACCGGCTTATGCATTTCTCTCATCTCCTGCGACGCAGAGTGGTCTCACCCTGCAGATTCTCCGATGTTAGCGACCCTCGTAGGTAAACCCAAGATGGATGTTGCAAATCGCGAAATAAAGGACTGAACGGCGATCTACAGCATTAAACGGTAACACGAGTTTTGCGCTAACTGATTGAAAATGCTAGGGAGGGACGGTTACCAATTGGGGGCCGGGGAGGCCCCCTTTTCGTTGTGCCGGGTGCAGAGTTAGTTTCCGGCGTGCACTTTTCGCCAGATGCCGGGCAGGAATTCGCGCAGCACGTTAAAGCCTGCATCGATGCCAAAGGAAACGCCGGCGCGTTGCATGGTCTTGCTGCCGGTGCGCTCGCGCTCGCGCAGGTAGGCATTGGAAAGGCCGGAAGAAGCCAGCACTCCGAGGACCTCAGAAAAATTAAAGCTGCTGGCGCCGGAGTCGCGCCGGGTCACCAGCACCCGGGAGAGCGCGTAGCCGATGCGCGCCCCGGCTCCGCCTGAGGCTTTGCGGAAATAGCGAGGGTCCTCGTGCAGCAAGGTGGGAAACATGAAGTCAGCGAAGAAGCGCCGGCTTTCGGTATCCGCAACTGCCGCGCCGAAACGGCGGATATAGGCGCGGCCTCCCTGCCCGAAGGCGGGGTCGCTGTTGGTGGCCTGGGAAACGCCTGCGGCCGCGGCGGCGCCGGCAAAGGTGATGGGAGAGACAGCGTCGCGGAGAAAGTGGGTGAACTTATCGTGCGCGGTCAGCGGGCATATGGAGTCTCCGGCCACGACTTCGATCAGGCCATTGGAGTCCGCGGTGTGCCCGGCCAGGGTGCCCTGGGCGCGCTCGCCATGCAGCATTTCGAAGCCGCGGCGGGCGAGGGCGGTGTCAGCGTTAAGACACTGCGGCGCGACAACCGCCTGCGGCGGCAGATCAACCTGCGGGGCAACGACCACGCCCACCGGGGTGGCAACAAGGGCGGGCTCGGCGCTGGCGGCGGTGGCCAGCAAGCATAAACAAATAATGATGAGGGGGATTCTCACTCGGGTATTTCCTCCAATTGTGTTCAGATGCCGGGATGTGGGGTTGGGCTTCCAAATCTTGTTGTAATTCCTGAGGCCGGCATCCCGGAAAGCTGGTCATGGGAAATATTTCGGCGGAGATGAACCATCGGGTTAACTGAGAGTTGGGGTTGAGTAGGAGTTCTTCCTCACCCCGGTGAAGCTGGGGGTCGTCAGAATGACAACCGACGATGGAGTGATGGGCATGGGAAGTCTTTCGGCGACGATGACCATCAGTTAGCTAAGAGTTTGAGTTGAGTAGGGTTCTTCTTCGTGCCGTAATGAGGATGGTTCGGGTTATTGACTTGGGTTCTTTGGCGTCTCCATAATTGAGTGGCTCGGCTTTTCACCGCATCTCCCTGGTGCATACAAATGACTTCAGATCCCAACCGCCCCTCGCGGGGAAAATTCGAGGAGGCGGGGCGCGTGATCGAGCGCGAACTGCAGGACGCGGGGCGCAAGCTCGAGGCCGAAGCCGAACGGCTTATGGCCTATCTCAACAAGGAAGTTGTGCCCGTGGTGCGCAGCGATTCGACCCGAGCCGTGCGTGCGGCGGCGGACCGCCTGTCGCAATTGGCCGACCATCTGGAGGCGAAGGCGGCTGCGCACAAAGCCTCCGCGGATGTTGTCGGGGCCGGCGAACGCGCCTCCGAACCGGGCGACCGGGAGAAATTCTGAAGTTCCTCACCGCCCCGGCGCGCCTGCTGGCCGCGCTCTCGCTGGGGATGCTGTTGCTCACGGGATGCGGCGAGCAAAAACGGGCCCGGGTCTCGACTCCACCACCTCCGGATATTGCCCAGGCCGCGAGCGCCGATGACAGCCAGCCGGCGGGTGATACTTCGGGCACGCGGCGATCTCGTCATCCTGGCGCTACCGGCCGCAACCAATCCGCCGGCCAGCGAGCCGCTATCTCGGGCGGCAACAATCCTGCCCTATCAAGTTCGGACGATCTTGAGGAAATGTATGCCAACGCCAAGCCCATCTACGTCGAAACCGGGCTGGCGAGCTGGTATGGCGACCTTTATAACCACCGGCGCGGCGCCAATGGCGAGGTGTTCGAAATGACCGCCAACACCGCCGCCCACCGCACCCTGCCGCTCAACTCCGTGGCGCGGGTGACCAACGTCAAGAGCGGGCAGTCGGTGCTGGTACGCATCACCGATCGAGGACCGTTTGTGGGCAATCGCATTCTCGATCTATCGAAATCCGCGGCCCAAGCCATTGACTTGTGGCGCGCCGGAATCGGCACGGTTAAGCTGGAGGTGCTGCAGGCGCCCGCTCCCATTGCGGTGGGGGGGAAATGGGCGGTACAGATCGGCGCCTTCAAAGATCCCGAGGACGCGGCCATCTTGAAATCGGAGCTGCTGGAAAAGTATCCTGATTTTCACATTCTGCAATTCAGCGGCCCCACCGGTGAATGGATCCGCATCCGGGTGCAGGGCGATCAGCGCAAAATTGCCCAGCAAGTCGCCGGGCAAATGCAACTGGCGGCTGCGGGAATATTCCTGGTGCGGCTGGACTAATAGAGTAAAAGATAGCGAGGGAGCCGATGGATTGTATCTTCTGCAAGATTGCCGGGGGAGAAATCCCGGCGAAAAAAGTTTTTGAGAACGAACTGCTGGTGGCGTTCGAGGATTCGCAGCCCAAGGCGCCCACCCACGTGCTGATCATTCCGCGCAAACATATTGGCGGGCTTAATCTGGCGGCCAAAGAAGACCGCGAAATTCTTGGAGAGTGCCAGCTGCTGGCAGCCGAAATTGCGCGGGAGCGCAATATCGAGGACGGCTATCGCACCGTCTATAACGTGGGCCCGAGATCAGGACAATCGGTGCATCATCTCCACTTGCACCTGCTGGGCGGGCGGGATTTCGCCTGGCCGCCTGGCTAGACCGCGGCGGGAAACATCTCATGGGGCCGTCATCTCGCGACAACTCCCTGAGAATTACATGCCGGGTTGTTCGTCGGATTGATCTGTGTCTTCGAGGGCGCCGTGGCGGCGCAGCATCTGGGGCAGTGTCTGGGAGAAGGCTGACCGGGGCATGACCACGTCACAGCCGGCTTCCTGGGCCTTCAGCTTCAACTCCCCCTGCACGTGCGAGAGGAAGCCCACTATCGACGTATCCCGCTTGAATTTCGATTTCAGCTTGGTGATCATGGAAAGCGGCTTGGTGGAAATGTTGTTGAGATCGAAGATGATGAGCGACGGCTTTTCGTCGGGATGGTTGGCGGCCACGTGATCGATGAGGTCTTTGTCGGTCTTGACGAACTGCACCTTGACGTTGATCTTTCTGGCGGTCTCCTGGATTTTTGCCAGGAAAAATAGATCGTCCACGAAGGCGTAGATCCTCACCGGCGCATCTTCCTTCATGACCAGCGGCTGCAAGGAATAATCGCCGCGGCTGGAAAAACCCGACTGCGAGCTCATGCCATTGCCGTTGCTGTTGCCGTTGCTGAAACCGTTGTTGCGGTAACTGTGGTCCATGGGCCCGACGAAGGTCTGGGTGCGGGTCTTCCGGCCAAATCGCTTCTGGCGATCTGAGGGAGGGCCGCCGCCCTGGCCGTTGTTTTGGCCGCCCTGGCCGGGGTTCTGGGTTCCCGGTCCGGCTTGAGGGCCGCGGCGTCCGCCCTTGCGGCGACGGCGTCCTCTTCCTGAATTCTGAGGTTGATTGGGAAGGTTATTCATGTTGGTTTTTGGTCAGCTCCGGGCTGAAGGAATTAAAGATAAAGAAGAGGGGATAAATAACTAGCGGATGCGCCATGGATCGAAACGTCCGTTTCCGGCAATGCCGCCGGTGAGGATTGGCCTTCACCATCGAGCCCGCGTCTGGGTTGGAAACCGTTTCAGTTTCAGACTTAAATTCTCACTAGCGGTTTTGAAATCATCGGCAATGCTGCCGGATATCTTTCAGATTTCTAGAAATCCAGAATTTCCTGGTTTCGTTTCTTCTTAGATTCAGCGCTTGCAACTTTTTGCGCGATGCCTGCACGGGAGAGTGCGGTCAGTTCAGAAGACAACCTGATGGTACGCCGGAGTTGGAGTTAAACGCAAGTTAAAACTAAAAACGACGTGTAAGCATCAAGGAACCATTCGGGCAGCGGAAATTTTTACCCGGCGGGATATTATGGTTACGAAAAAAACGCGGAGTTCCGCGTGGAGGCTTCCTGATGAGATTTCGTATCGCGGCCTGGGCGGTAATGGCAATCATGCTGGCGGCGGGCGCTGGCCTGGCGCAGAACGGGCAAGGCAAGATACTCTCGCCCGCGGAACTGCAGAAAGTGCTTCCCCAAAGTTTTTTTTATGCGGGTCAGAGCGCGCCGGCGCAGGCACGCAATTCCGCCGGCATTCGTTCGGCGGACGGCAAATTTTTTCTGGCCGCGCTGGTTGACGCCTCGGGATACTCCAGCTCGATCGCGGAAAAGTACCAGGGCTTTATGATCGCGGAGAGCCGGGTAGCGATCGGCGGCGCCACTCTGCCGCCGGGGGCCTATGGATTCGGCACCCTGGCCGACGGAAGTTTTGTGATCTCCGACATCGGCGGTAACCAGTTGCAAAGCGTGAAATTGCAAACCGATGCGGCGATGCACAGGCCGGTGCCGTTAAAGATCGTGGAGAACGGCGGGAAATGTCTTCTGTACCTGGGCAGGAAAAACGTTGCCGTCGAGTTTCCGGCGGCACAATGATTAGCCCCACATGAAGGGCTCGCGCGGGATTAGAGCTATGCCCCCACGCGGGAAGGACGCGCGCGGCCGGCATCTTCCCGCGATGGTTCTCGGCGCAGCAGCGTTCATCCTTCTCTTTCCGTTGGCCGCGGTGGGTCAGCGTCGAAATCCTGCGAACAACCCGGCGGAAAGAACCGCGGTGCTTGATCAGGTTACGGCGGCGATTGGGGATGGACGTCCCGATGCCGCCGAGGATCTCGCACGGCAGGCTCTGCAGCACTGGCCGCGCGATCCGGAAATCCTGCATTTGCTGGGCCTGGCGGAATTTCGATTGAACAAATTACAACCCGCGGCCGCCGACCTGGCGGCGGCGCAGAAAATTGCGCCCGGCGACGCCGCCATCGCGTTCGACCTGGGACTGGTGTACATGACGGCGTCGCATCATGACCTGGCCGCGCGCCAGTTTGAACGGTCACTGGCAGGCCTCTCATCGGGCAGCCAGCGGTCCGCTGTGACCCACATTCTGCTGGGACGCGCGTATCAAAACAGCAACCGTACGCGGCAGGCCATCGAACAATTTCAAGCGGCGCTGCGATTGAACCCTAAAATCCCGCTGGGACATTACCACCTGGGGTTTGCCTTCGAGAGCCTGGGCGAAAGCGCCAAGGCGCTCAGTGAACTGGAACTGGAAGCGGCGCAGACGCGCGACAATCCCGAGGTCTTTTACCGCTACGGGCACATGCTCGCTGAAACCGGAGCATGGGAGCGCGCGGTTGGCGAGTTGAATCGCGCGCTGCAGTTGAACCCGCAACATGCGGACGCGCTTTACGACCTCGGAAAAACCTTACTGCTGATGGGAAATACACCGGGGGCAGTGGCGGCATTGCGGCGCAGTGTCGCGGTTTCTGCTGGATCGGCCAACAGTCACTACCAGTTGTCGCGTGCGCTGGCCAAGAGCGGGGATGCAGAGGGAGCGAGGGCGGAGATGGAGCGGTTTGCCGAGTTGAAGAAGATGCAGCAACCCGGCGGGGCTTCGGCTTCGGGTATGCGGTGACGTGCTGTGGGCCAGGGGTGCGTCACATCAAGGAAACAAAAGATTCCTTGGCTCCGCTCGGAATAACAACTGAAAATCTGATTTTGGTTTCAGCCGTAATCTCAAGAAGTAGCATGAAATAATTTGGATAAGTGAAGACACCATATGAATTGTCATTCTAGAGCGAGCCTTTGCTTCTTGTTTGAGCGAAGAAACTCGCGTTTTCTGTTGTCTTTGTTGCTGATTTTTCTGGCTACAACCACTGATCCGGCCTATGTCAACGGCCAAAAAGAAGCAAGATTGAAAAGCGCGACACCGGCCCCGGCGCCCATTCAGTTTGAAGACATCACCCAACGCGCGGGAATCAACTTCCATCTCACCTGCGGCACCCGGGAAAAGCTTTTCATCATGGACGCGCTATGCGGAGGCGTCGCTTTCATCGATTACAACGCCGATGGCTGGCCCGATATCTTCCTGGTCAACGGCGCCACCCGCGAAACCATGAACGACGCGCGCGCGCCCGGCAACAAGCTCTATCGCAATAATCGCGACGGAACTTTCACCGACGTCACCGCGGAAGTGGGATTGACGGGCCGCGGCTGGGGTATGGGAGTAGCGGCCGGCGACTACGATAACGACGGCTTTGACGACCTCTACATCACCTATCTCGACCATGCCGTGCTCTATCACAACGACGGCGGCAAGAAGTTTACCGGCGTCACCGCAAAAGCCGGGGTGGGCAATGAAGGACGATGGGGGGCCAGCGCGGCTTTTGCCGACTATGACAACGATGGCCACCTCGACCTCTACGTGGCCAACTACGTTGACGTCGATCTCAAAACCCTGCCCGCCATCGGCAGCTCAAAGTTCTGCCA
>JBBSHD010000123.1:0-6857 GCA_038253455.1 Terriglobales bacterium
CCTCGCTGTTTGCCGCCAAATTTCGCGAAGTGGCCGCGCGCGCCCTGCTCTTGCCCAAGAGGCGTCCCGGCGGTCGCGCTCCCTTGTGGCAGCAACGTAAAAAGGCCGCCGATCTTCTGGCCGCAGCCAGTAAGTACGGCTCGTTTCCGATGTTGCTGGAAACTTATAGAGAATGTCTGCGTGAGATCTTTGATATCTCTTCCTTGCGCGAAGTCCTGCGAAAGGTTCGTGAGCGCACGATTCGGGTGACTACGGTTGATTCCGAGCGTCCTTCACCCTTCGCCTCCGCGTTGCTGTTCTCCTATATCGCTAACTACATTTATGAGGGTGACGCACCCCTGGCGGAACGGCGCGCCCAGGCCTTATCCATCGACCAGAACCAGTTGCGGGAACTTCTGGGCGACGTCGACCTGCGTGAGCTGCTTGATATCGACGTACTCGATCAAGTGGAATCACGGCTGCAATCGTTGGATGAAGAGTATCGCGTCAAGAATGCTGACGGCCTGCATGATCTTCTCCTCAGGATCGGCGATCTGCGCGAAGACGAAATCGTCCTGCGGTCGGTTGACGGCCGCTTGGAGCCACTTCGGGAATTGATCAGCGTCCGGAGAGCGATTCCCATCCGCATTCTGGGCGAGACCCGGTATATCGCTGTGGAAGACATGGTCCGCTTCCGCGATACCCTGGGAGTGCCCACGCCTCCGGGAATTCCCGAGGCCTTGCTCACGCCTGTCGCGAATCCCATCGGCGATCTCGTGCGGCGGTATGCCCGCACCCATGGGCCTTTCACCACCATGAACCTCGCGGCTCGATTCGGATTTCCGGCCGCACTGGTGGAAGCTGAGTTGAAGCAACTGCAGGCCAGCGGACGGGTCGTCGACGGCGAATTTCGCCCCGGTGGCGCCCATCATGAGTGGTGCGAATCTGAAGTGTTGAGACTGATAAGATCCAAATCACTCTCCAAGTTACGCAAGGAAATTGAACCAGTAGATCAAGTCGTTCTGGCTCGATTGGTAACCCGGTGGCAGGGTGTCGTACGGCCTCGCCGCGGCTTGGATGCGGTGCTCGATGCGGTTGAAGTACTGCAGGGCGCGCCCCTTCCCGCCTCGGTTTTGGAAAGCGAGATTCTCCGGGCCAGGGTCTCCGATTACTCCCCCGGCGAGCTCGATACTTTGATGGCCGCAGGGGAGATCATCTGGTGCGGCGTTGAGCCCCTGGGAGAACATAATGGCCGCATCAACCTCTTCCTTGCGGATCACTTGACCAAGCTCTGGAAGCCCCCTGTGGAACAGCAACCATCTGAAGGCTTCCCGGCCAGGGAACAACAGATTTTGGACATACTGAAGGCCGAAGGGGCTTTGTTCTTTGACACTCTGCATCAGGCGGTCGGTGGTGGCTACCCGGGTGACACCCTTTCCGCACTGTGGAACCTGGTTTGGCGTGGTCTGATCACCAATGACACGTTCCACGTAGTCCGGTCATATACTCGGCCCGCCGCTAAAGCTCGCAACCGGGATGCGCGTCTCCCCGGATCGCCCGGCCTGTCGCCGCGCCAGTTTCATTCCCGGCGCACTGTGCATCCCTCGGGACAGGGCCGCTGGTACCTTTTGTTATCGCGAATCGGCGCGACCGCCAGCTCTTCTGAGTCGTCCCTGGCCCAGGCCCAGAACTTGTTGCACAGGTATGGCGTCTTGACCCGCGAAGCATTACTCGCCGAGAACATATCCGGAGGATTCAGCGCGATTTACCCTGCGCTGAAGGCACTGGAAGACTCGGGGCGAATCAGAAGGGGTCTTTTCGTAGCTTCGGTAGGCGCCACCCAGTTTGCCGTGCCCGCCGCGCTCGATCTGCTGCGCTCTTCGCGAATTGAACCCGACCCTCCCGAGGTGGTTTATCTGGCATCCACTGACCCCGCCAATCCGTACGGTACGTCATTGAAGTGGCCCGCTTCGCCGGTAAACGTAGAGGAGCCTGAAGAAGATCGCGGCAATGGCAACGCCACCGATGGAGCAAAATCCCGGGACGAAAGCGGTGCACGCCTCTTCGCCAGGGCTGTCGGCTCGTCTGTGATTCTGGTAAATGGCCGGATGGCTGCGTATCTGAAACGAAATAGTCCCGAACTCTTGATTTTTCTTCCCGAGGAAGAACCTGAGCGCTCGCAGGTCGCCCGGGCGCTGGCAATGAAGCTAGGTGAACTCGCATTGCAATTTCAGTCGAGACGATCGGGATTGTTGATCTCCCGCATCAACTCGGCTTCGGCACGGAGTCATCCCATGGCCGGTTTTCTGGTGGAAGCAAATTTCGTATCCACCCCTCTCGGCTTTCAAATGAAGCGGGTGGCCACCCCGTCGCCGTAATAATTTTGCTGGTTCGTTACTTTGCCGCTGTCGCTGATGCCAACGGTTCGAATGCGTCGGTAATACTTTGAACAGTCAAAGTTTGCTTCAGCGCATCCACCTTTTCTGATGTCTTAATATGCAGAGTCACGGATTCACCCGGCAACAGGTCAAAGTAATTGTCGGAAGCAGTGGCGTCGAGGTCACCGAAACTGACGTACACATGACGGGCAAGCTGCGGGCTGCTCAACTCCAGGTCCCGGCCGTCAGCACTCCATTTCTTCGCAATGGCGGTAGGCGACAGTTCCAACTCTCGGGCCGGAGCAAAAAACAACAGGTTACGGGAAGCTAACTTACCGCCCACCACCAGCTCGAATACGGCAAAACTTCGGTTTCCGCTAATCCCCTTGGTAAGCTCACTTCGAGGCGTGGTGATCGCTACCACGCTTGATGCCGGCGGGATCGTCATATCTTTCGATTGCTCAAAGAAGACACGTCCTGAAAGATCCATGGTTCGAATGTGAAGCGTGGCCGGCACGGGCTGCAACTTGTCGGAAACGATGTAGGTATCGACATCGGTCCCGCGGTCAACCGCAGAGATGAGAAGGTCATCGTAAAAGCGGCGCGCGTAAAACTGCAGCGCTTTCCATCTTCCGAAATAGTCGATGCTGGACCACGACGCCACCGGCCAGCAATCATTCAACTGCCAGAACAAGGTGCCCATATTACGCGGGCGAATTCGCCGGAAATGCTCCGCTCCAGCCTTGATCGCTTCGGCCTGCACAATCTGACTCATATAGAGAAACGAAGCAAAGTCCCTGGGTTCGCGGTATTCGCGCAACATGTAGGTCTGAATGACCTCATTGCCCCCGTGATCTTTCTGGTGGGCCTGCATGACCGGCGAGATGATATCCAGATCAGAGGGCTGGGTAAATGAATGGACGGTACGCAACTCGGGAAATGACTGAAATCCGTACTCCGACATGAAGCGTGGAAATTGTTTTTCATAATCGGTTACCGGGGCGAGTCCGTGCCAGACATCCCAGTAATGCTGGTCACCAATATGATCGTTGCCCGGCGCGGCTTCGAAATTAGCGCTCGGCGTGCTCGGCCAGTAGGGCACAGGAGCGCCATATTCATGCACAGCGCTCTTGATGATGTCGTGAAATAGGACGACGTAATCCTGCCAGACGCGCTCGCGCTGCTCGGCCGAAACCCCTTGCTTGAACGCCATGCGGTCTCCCCAAAATCGCCAGCCGGTCTCCACCTCGTTGTTCCCCACCCAAACCGTGAGGCTGGGATGATCGCGCAGCCGTTTTATTTGTTCGATCGCCTCCGCGCGCACGTTTTCCTGGAACTCCCTGTCTCCGGGCACCAGCGACCCGCCAAACATGAAGTCCTGCCAGACCAGAATTCCCAACTCATCGCACAGATCGTAAAAATCATCGGATTCGTAATATCCGCCACCCCACAGGCGCACCATATTCATATGGGCAGCCCGGGCAGATTCCAGAATATAGCGATGGCGCTCACGGGTTACGCGCGTGGGAAAGTTATCGAACGGGACCACGTCCGCGCCTTTGCAGAAAATGGGAATGCCATTTACGACGAATGTAAAACTCTTCCCCCATTGGTCCGGCTCCTGCCGCAACTCGATGCTGCGCAATCCGGTGCGGACTTCCGCGACCGCAGTCGACGTCTTGCCCATCGCCACGGTCGCCCGATAGGTATAGCGCTCCTGCGCCCCGTATCCAGCCGGGTACCAGAGCCGGGGATGAACGACCGTGAAGGGCAGCGAGATATGATTGAGGCCGCTTTCGAGAGCATATTGCTGGCGGATGACCCGGTTCACGCTACGACCACCTTGCACTTCATCGATCGAGATCAGGGCGGAGCCCGGCGCGTCTGAAAGCAACTCAATGTCTGCGGACAAGGAAGCGGCCTCGGTGCGAATTCGATTTTGAGCGATGTGCAGGTTCTGCACCCGCAGATCGTCCCAACCTTCGATCCGCGCCGGCTTCCAGATGCCCTCGGTAACCAGCCGCGGGCTCCAGTCCCAACCGTAGTTGTAAGCAGCCTTGCGGGTGTAAGGGTCGGTCGCGATTCCCTCTTCGCTGACCTCCTGCACCTGGTGGACGGCGGGCAGCCGGTACGGCATGGCCTTCACCCGTGGCAACATCAGCATGATCGGCGAATGAAACAGTATCCGAATTCGGTTGGCGCCGGCTGTCAGGTGGGCCTTTACCGGGGTTCGCCAGCTGCGAAACATGTTGTCAGCCTTTAAAACCTGGAAGTCGTTAAGATAAACGTCGGCATAGGTATCGAGCCCTTCAAAGACCAGATCCAAGTGGCCGTGCCGCATCATCTCCGGAGATACGGTAAAAGTTGAGCGATATTCCCAGTCAGCCTGCCCAATCCATTGCAGCTTGAACTCGTTGTCCCGATAAAAGGGATCGGGTATTAGACCGGCTTTCAATAAATCGGTATGCACTCCCCCGGGGACGGTTGCCGGAGTCCAATCTTTGCCTTCGGGATGATCTCCGGGGCTCGCTTGCCGGAATGTCCAGCCACTGTCGAGAGCCATGGAAGATGGGATTGCCGCGTGGCTAAGGCGAGCCGATCCAGCAAGCAGAATTAAGGCGGATAAAACCCGAACCAGGCACCTCAATCGAGCAGCGGAAATCTTTTGCAGTACCGTTCTCATCGATGTCTATTCCCGGGCCCCCTGGGCCGCAGCTCGCGAACTATTTTTGATCCTCAAACGTTGCCGCCGGAAGTCCGGCGGAGTTGTACAGAGTGCAGTCAGGACTTCCCGACGAGCCATAGCGTACGAAGAGCGGCCGAGCCACGCTCGCGCTGGTCAGCACCACGGTTGGTCCTTCGATCCGAGCGATGGCAGGCTCGAAGTGACGGTCCTGGCCCGCGATCTCAAAACCGCGTACGGCGCTACCCTTGGCCACCAACCCTCCAGTTGCATGGTCAAAGGTAACCGTGATCCGTTCTCCGTAAGGGACCGCTTCGCGAAAAAGTGGGCCGGAATACTCGATGGGCTCGCCATAGGCAATCGCTCTCGCCGCCAGCGCAAGTCGTTTTCCGACATCTTGCTTATTGGTGGGATGGATGTCGTCCGGATTTCCCACATCGATGGCGACTGCCATACCGGTGTTTCGGAGGCTCAGGGTCTGCCGCTGGGCATCCCGCACCATGGGCCACTGCGAACCCGGCCCGGACTTGTAATTAGCCAGTTGGACAAAAAGGAATGGGAGGTCGCCTTCGCGCCAGCGGCTTCTCCAATCCCGGATCATAGTTTGGAAAAGGGCCGCATAATATGGCGCGCGATCGCCACCGGTATTGCTCTCGCCCTGGTACCAGATGAAACCGCGAACCGGAAACGAAGTCAGCGGAGCGATCATGGCGTTATAGAGTCCGCCCGGCTGCCAGGACTGAAAATCGGGGTGCCATTGAAACTGCGGCGCCGGCTTTCCTTCGGCCAGCGCCTTCGCAGTTACCTGCTTTCTCCACTGATCCTCCCGAAGCTTGTTGGCCTCACCTTCCGTCATCTCCGAATAAGAGCTGAGCACGGGCATCAGCCCTGCATCCCCCGACAAGGCCTTGAGGCTTGTCCAGGCTTCTGCCGGCGTGCCCCCCCAGTCGGCTTCGATCATGCCGATGGGAACCGCTTGGCGGTTTTTGAGCCGCGGCAAGTGATCTTGTACTTCGCGCGCAAAAAAATATCCCACCGCGGAAAAATCTTTGACCGAGTCAGAACTGACTACAATCCACGGCCGGGCTTTCAAATCATCTTTGGCAAATCCGGCAGAAGCTTTCTCTACGTGAAACAAGCGAATCCGCGGGCGGTCAGCGCTTTTCAGTTCATCGGCCGCATGGGCCGCATGGCCGGTCGTGAATTCCATATTGGACTGTCCCGAAGCCAGCCACACGTCCCCGACCAGCACATCGGAAAACTGGATGGAGCTGCTGCCATGGACCTCCATGGGAAAAGGACCACCGGCATCGCCAGGCGGCAGGAAGATTTCCCAACGCCCATAATCATCGGCCTGAGTCTTCGCGGAAGCGCCGCGAAAGCTGGCGCTCACCGCTTGTCCTGGCGTGTCCCAACCCCAGAGATGGACTGCCCGGTCTCTTTGCACGACCATGTGATCGGCCAGGACGGCGGGCAGAGTTAATTCAGCCTGCGCCAGTTGGGCGCCAACCAAGATAAGTAGGAAGGTAAGCCATCGAAGCAAAGCCGGGCGGATGCTGGAGTTGCGGCGCGTCATAGGGAGGCCATTTTAATCCAGACCTTCCCCGAGCGCGAGTATTGCCGGAAAGACGCTTTAGCGATCGGAAATACTAGGTCAAGAGATATTGAGGTAGCTGCGAGGATCATTCTCCTGGTTATGTCTTTACTTTTGTTGCCCGGGGGGCCGGCGACGGCCGGGGTGCTTTTGCTTGTTACTATCTCGTTTCCCCTAATCGCGTGATCGTTCACATTCTCTTCCGCCATACAGCGTATTCCAA
>JBBSHD010000124.1:0-6840 GCA_038253455.1 Terriglobales bacterium
CATGCCATTTTAGAGCCGGGCATGTTCGTGGTGGAAGACGCGCAACTTGACCAGCGTTTCGCCGCCAATCCCATGGTCACCGGCGACCCACACCTTCGTTTTTATGCCGGGGCGCCGCTAGTTTCTTCTGACGGTCATGCGTTGGGCACCCTTTGCGTGCTCGATCATGAGGCGCGCAAGCTGAGCAGCGGCCAACTGGATGCATTGCGCGCCTTGAGCCGCCAGGTGGTGGCCCAGCTTGAACTAAGGCGCCAGGCGGCAGACCTGGCGAGGGCTAACGCGGCATTGAATAAGGAAGTGGCGGAACGAACCGCTGTGGAACAGGTTTTGCGGTTGCGCGAGAAAGCCATCGAAGCCACCTCGGAAGGTCTAATCATCACTGACGCCCGCCAGGTCGAGAATGGAATCATTTACGCAAATCCGGCGTTTGAAAAAATAACCCAGTATGGATTTGAAGAGATCCGCGGACGCAATTGCCGTTTTCTACAGGGAAGCGGAACCAGCCAGGCCGCTGTCTCCATCGTCAGAGACGCCTTGAGAGAGCAAAATTCATGCACGATCGAGATATTGAATTATCGCAAGGATGGAAAGCCCTTTTGGAATGAGCTCTCCATTTCCCCGGTCACCGATAGCGCCGGCCAACTGACTCATTTCGTCGGAGTGCAGCGTGATATTACGGAGCGCAAATTGGCCCAGGAATCTTTGCGGGAAAGTGAAGAACGTTACCGCTACGTCATTGAGCAAGCGGATGAAATCATCTATCTCACCAGGAGCGACGGCAGTTTCAGCTTCATCAATAAAATTGCCACCGAAATCTTCAAGTATTCCCGGGACGAACTGCTCTCTTTGAGCTATCTCGATCTGGTCCGGCCTGATTACCGCGACGCCGTTCTGGAATTTTATACCCGGCAGATCCACGAAAAAGTTCAAAGCACCCGTTTCGAGTTTCCGGTTTTAACCCGGGAAGGAATTGAAATCTGGCTGGAACAGAACGTACAGTTGCTGGTCACTGGTTCGGAAGTGACTGGGTTTCAGGCGGTGGCGCGCGATATCACCCGCCTGGTCTACGAGGACTCTCTCACCGGCTTTTCCAACCGGCGGCATTTTGAAGATCGCTTGGCGCGGGCTGTCGCCGAGGCCCGCTCCCATGGACATAAGTTGGCGGTGCTGCTCGTCGCTCCGGACCGATTCAAGCGGTTCCGGGATTCGCTCAGCCAGACGTTATCGGACCAACTTCTGCGACGCTACTCAGAAAACATCAGCGGTTGCGCCCCTGACGGCAGCGCCCTGGCGCGCCTGGGAGGTGAAGAGTTTGCATTTTTGCTGACTGATATCCGAGCTGAGGGCGCGATTGTCCTGTTAATCAAGCGGATTCACGCAGTCTGCGGGCAGTCATTCAATATTGATGGAACTCTGCTGCAAGTCACGTCGAGCATGGGCGTCGGAATTTTCCCTCAAGACGGAGAGGATGCTTCTACGCTGCTGCGTAACGCCCGCATCGCTCTCTATCGCGCCAAAGAGCAGGGAGAGAGCGGCTACCAGTTTTATAAGCCGGATATGAGCACTCAGGCGGACTACCGTCTCTCCCTTGAAACCAGCTTGCGCCGGGCGTTGGAATTGCAGGAGTTGGTGGTTTATTACCAGCCGCAAATCGACGTGACTTCAGGTGCGGTGGTGGGCTGCGAGGCGCTGGTGCGCTGGCAGCATCCCCTTCGGGGAATGGTATCTCCAGCGGATTTTATTCCCCTGGCAGAGGAGATGGGAATCATTTCGTCGATCGACGAGTGGGTGCTTCGCGCGGCGTGTCAGCAGGTCAGGCAATGGGAGCGGCTGGACTGTCCGGCAATACGGGTATCAGTAAATCTTTCAGCGCGCATGTTCCAGCAGCCGGATCTGCCAGGGTTAATTAACACTGCGCTGCAGGAAACCGGCGCCGATCCCAGCCGCATCGATCTGGAGCTGACTGAAGGCTCCGTGATGAGAGACCCTGAGAACGCTGTAAAAATCCTCGCGCGCCTGCGGGAAATGGGTTTGCACCTTTCGATTGATGATTTCGGAACGGGTTACTCCAGCTTGAATTACCTGAAGAAATTTCCCATCAATATCCTGAAGATTGACCAGTCCTTTATTCGAGACATGACCACAGACGCAAATGGCGCCGCACTGGTGATGTCGATCATCTCCCTGGGGCATAACCTCAACCTGAAAATAATCGCGGAAGGCGTGGAGACGGAGGAGCAACTCAGATTCCTGCGTTTACTAAAATGTGACCAGGTGCAGGGCTACCTCATCAGCAGGCCGCTGCCCATCGAAGAATTCAATGCGCGATTCTGCGTTCCTACTTCAGCGAACTGAAATTTGGTTTAAGGACGGTCAAGGCCAAGCTTAGATATGCGCGCAACCCAAACTTTGTTTTGATTTGGCCGGCGGCGGCTTCTTCTTCCGCCATCTTGCTCCTGCACAAGTACAAGATAATGCTCAATCCGCGCATTTTCCATTCGCACCGCTTCAGCCCTCGCCTCTCTCAGCATTTGACTTTGCAGTCCTGGTCTGTTCACCATGGGTAAACGTTACGCGTTCGATTTGCAGCTCGTATGGTCAAGAAACTCGTCGGGAAGTTTTTTTCGGGTGTCCTTCGCAAAACTAGAAGCATTGCGCTGCAGAGTGTAGCAACGCAGATTTATCTCAATGGAGGGGTTCATCCCAAGCGACTGTAGTCGATTTTGTAGTCGTTAAAGCATCCAGAATCAATGAGGATCAACAGCTTTCTACTAGCCGTGCGCAAGCCGTTCAATAACAATCAGTTATAATCAACAAATTTCCAGAGAGATCAATAAGGCTTGGAATCTGGGTCGGGACCACGGGGCCAAACACCCCGAAAACGAAGTTTGCGGGGACCCCGTTCGGAAGTTCAAATCCTCTCTCCCCGACCAATCTTTTTACACAAGCTCCTCGGGCTTGCCGAATAATTTCAGCCTCGGTATCATCGGCGATCGGGGTACCGGATTATATGGAACGCCAGCGTGCGCCCAATCGTTGAAGCGGGAGAACCACAATGTGCTAATCCACCTCGGCGGCGTTTACTATTCCGGTACGAAAAGACGAACAAAAAGCTCAGAAACACTCCATACCCTGCCCTTCCACATTGCATCTCATGGGCTGGAATTCTCATGAATGTCGGTGAGCAACTCCAAACGGTGAAGGTGATTTGACGGTTCCCGGAGGACGAAAGTATGCATTCTCAATTGCTCGTGGTTGGCCTCGGTGGTTCGCTGGTCTATCCCTGCCCGGTATCCCGGATGAACCTATCCTGATGCGGCCCCGATACACACCCCTGGTCTGCCGAGGGCATGGCTCACAGGAGGCCTGATCTGATCGAGCGCACGCTGGCACACTACAGGATCACCGCCCCGATTGGCGCGGGCGGCATGGGGGAGGTGTATCGGGCTACCGACACCAAACTGGGGCGCGACGTAGCGCTCAAAATGTTGCCGGCGGAGATGGCCCGCGATCCCGAACGACTCGAGCGCTTTCAGCGTGAAGCCCGCGCCGTTGCGGCCCTGAACCACCCGCATATCGTTACCATCTTTTCGGTTGAGGAAGCTGACGGCGTTCACTTTCTCACCATGGAGCTGGTCGAAGGGCAAGCGCTCGACCGGCGTATTCCTGAGGGGGGCCTGCCGATCCAGCAAATTATCGAGATTGGCAGCGCCCTGGCCCAAGCGCTTGCCGCAGCGCACGACAAAGGCATCGTGCATCGTGACCTGAAGCCTGCCAACGTGATGGTCAGCGATGACGGCCGCGTCAAGGTGCTGGATTTTGGTTTGGCGAAAGATGTGCGCCCCCAGACGTCTGACGATTTCGCTGCGACGTCGGCTGGACAGACGCAAGCGGGCATCATCATGGGAACGCCGGCTTACATGTCGCCCGAGCAGATCATGGGCCGCACGATTGACCATCGCACCGACATCTTCTCCCTGGGGGTGGTGCTGCACGAGATGGCGACCGGGCGGCGGCCGTTCGAGGGGATGTCTTCGGGCGAATTGATCTCAGCGATCCTGCGCGACATTCCGCCGCTGGTGACCGAAGTACGGGCCGATCTGCCGGGCGATTTGGCACGAATAATCCGGCACTGCCTGGAAAAGGATCCAGGCCACCGCCCGCAGACGGCGCGCGACCTTGGCAATGAGCTCCGCGATGTGGCGCGAGAAGCGTCGGGCACGGGGCCTGCCCGCACTTCGACTGCGCGCCCCATGACCGCATCCGCGTCGGGTGCGTCTCGGGCGGACGAGGGGTTCTGGGTTGCGGTGCTGCCGTTCAAGTACAGCGGCAGCAACGCCGACCTCACGGCGTTGGCCGAGGGGCTGACCGAGGACATCGTAATGGGCCTCTCCCGGTTTTCTTATCTCCGGGTCGTCACTCCGAAGTCCACTGCTCGCTATGCCACCGAAGCAGTGGAAGTGGGCCCCGCAGGAAAGGAACTGGGAGCGCGCTACGTGATGGAGGGGAGCCTTCGCCAGGCGGGATCGAAGCTGCGCGTCGCGGTGAAGCTGGTGGACGCGAGCTCCGGCACCCATTTATGGGCCGGAAATTATGAACATTCCTTCAGTCCGGAAGCGATATTTCAGATTCAGGACGACGTCGTTCCACGGATCGTCTCCACTGTCGGCGATGCCCACGGGATTCTGCCGCGCAACATGAGTGAATCGCTGCGGAGCAAATCTCCCGGCGATCTGACTCCCTACGAAGCCGTGCTGCGCAGCTTTGGCTTCGGCTACCGCTTCACTTCCGAGGAGCATGCGGCCATTCGTGCGGGCCTGGAACTGGCCGTCCAGCGAGCACCGGATTATGCCGATGCCTTGGCAATGCTTGCGTTCTCGTACTGTTTGGAGTATTCCGGCGGATTTAACCTCCAGCCTGATCCCCTCGGTCGTGCGCTGAAAGCCGCGCGGAGAGCGGCCGACGCCGCTCCCTCCAACGCCGTTGCCCATAACGCCCTCGCCCGCGCGTTGTTTTTCTGCAAAGAGTTCCCGGCATTTCGAGCCGCGGCGGAGCAAGCCATCGCCATCAATCCCCTGGACAGCCCCACTCTGGCCGGACTGGGCAGCATGATGGCTTATGCGGGCGACTGGGAGCAGGGCTGTTCGCTGGTGGAACGGGCGCTGCAACTCAACCCCAGTCATCCCGGATGGTATTGGTTCCCCCACTTCTACAATTCCTACCGTCTGGGCGACTATCGGGGTGCGCTGAACGTGGCGCTCAAAATTGATCTGCCAGGTTACTTTGGCTCGTACGAGGCTCTCGCGGCAGCCTCCGGGCAGCTCGGCGAACGTGAAGCCGCGAGCAAGGCCCTGCGGGAATTGTTCATCCTTAAGCCCGACTATGCCGCGAAGGCATACGAACAGCTTGCGAAGTGGCATGGTCCGGAGATGGTCGAGCATCTGGTGGAGGGTCTGCGCAAGGCGGGCCTGGAAATAGCCCGCCCGCCCGGAACGGCAGCCCCGGTGCCCCCGTTGGCGGCGCCGCGCTCGCCCTGAGGATGGATGTCACCGACCGCGCCGGATTGGAGCCTGTCCTTCGCCAAAACTATAAACGCATTAAATCGTGGTAAAAAAATTACGGAATTATTGTCGTTCCGAAATCAATTTGGTTTATCCAGGATATCGCAGCGGTGGAAGAAGCCTCCCGTATGGTCCAAAACTCGTCGGGAGGTTTTTTCGGGTGTCCTTCGCCAAAACTAGAAGTTTTGCGTTGCAGAGTGTCTCAACGGAGGGGTTCAGTCCAGGTTCATCCCAATCGACTGTAGTCGATTTTGTAGTCGTCAGAGCATCCAGATTCCAAAAGGCTCAACAGCTTTCCACTAGCCGTGTGCAAGCCGCTCAATAACAATCACTTAAAATCAGCAAATTTCGACAGATTTCAATAAGGCTTGGAATCTGGTTCGGGACCAGGGGGCCCTACACCCCGCAAACGAAGTTTGCGGGGACTCCGTTCGGAGGTTCAAATCCTCTCTTCCCGACCAATCTTTGAACGCGCGATCTGGCTTTTCTGTCCCAGCACTGTAGTCGATCTTGGGGCTCAGGAAGCCCCTGAGCTCAAACCGCGCACGCAACCGGCGATAACCGAAGCGCCGCCTGCGTTCCGCCAACTCTCGCAAGCGCCGGCACAACTTCCCGTTGTCTCCCGCCGCAGGTCGCCGATAGCATCAGGTCGTACCGTGGTGTCCTATCAGCCCGCAACTGCGACGCTCCGAGACCTCTGCTTGCTCGCGCATCAACGCCAGCAATGGCGGTTCCCGCCTAGCTGACCCGAAATAAGCGATCCTTCAAAATTCTACTGTACAATCCTCAGCCTTTTATTTGTTAGCCGGCTTGGCATCGAACGCGGAAAGAAAGGACTTAACGGGATTGGCGGCGTGAATCCGTAGTTTCAAAGCGTGTTTGTTTCGGTTTCCGGAAAAAATGATGTTACCAACTCACTCCTGCTATTTGTTGGAATAAGGTCTTGCCTGTTCGATCAGCCCAGGAACCGGTGCCGGCACCTGAAATGTCTGTCCAAGATTGACGTATATGTATGGGATGAGCTCAAATTTTATCCATTTCTGCGGAATTAGGCCGACCCAAAGTTGAGCAGTTTCAACTTTACTTTTCAGATAGGAATTTCGGTGTGAACAGGAGTGCATAGTGATGGCTTGGAGTCGCGTACTTTTAGTGCTCTGCATGTGCTGGGGCTGGCTTGCCGCTGCACAATCAAACGGTGAAGGACAGAGCCCCCCGACTGGCAACGCCTCAGCTGATACGCCTGCCCAAGTACCTCAGCGTGGTGGAGCAGGTTCCCCCA
>JBBSHD010000125.1:0-6802 GCA_038253455.1 Terriglobales bacterium
CAGGTTCTCGCTGGCCACCGTAAATGAACCGCCGCCGCCCGGGTAAGCCTCAATCGTCTGCCGGTAGGAGAAGAACACAATCGTCAGCAGCATCAGGATGGCGGCGATGACCGGAACGATAAAGTGGATCCCGGCCAGGCCCAGCGGAATAAGCAGGGTCAGCGCAGCCTCGGGTCCGTAGGCGGCGGAGCTCAGGGCGTCTAACCCGAAAATTGAGATGCCCGCCGAAGGGCCGATATGCTCCGCGCCTTCATCGGCGGTCGCCAGCGGCCGTCCCAGAAGCAAATCTTTCAGTTTCATACGGAAGAATAGTAACCCAGGGAAAGCCCGGCTTCGCTTGTCTCCTTAATCGCCGCCAAAACCGCTGCCTCCCCGCTACGGGGGGAAGAAAGTTGCACCAATAGTCAAAAAAGATGCCTTTCTTCCCTGATTTCCTCCCAAAACCGGAAATGCTTTGCTATTTGCCAAGACTAAGGGATATTATTAGCAAGTTATGACACGGTCTCTGGTGGGCCGTGTTCTTCCACACCACTTCCTTGATGCAGCTTCAATAATCCAACCTGAACGCTGGGGTTTCGCCACTCGGCCCGCACATCGGAGCGAACACATGTCTTGGTACGCATACTGCATCACTGAGCAAAAAGCTTTCGTGGAAGGCGGCAACGCCCGCCGGCCTTTTCCCATCGTCGGGTTGAAGGGAATTGGAGGGGCACAGATTTTCGGTTATCCCAGCGGCGAGTTCGCCGTGATCGTCAGCGAATACATCCCCGAAGGGAGCCTGACCCAAAAGGCCATACTGGAGCATGCGGCCGTGATCAGCGAGTGCTTCCGCAACACCACCGTTCTGCCTTTCAGGTTCGGCACGATTTTTGATCACGACGAGGCCTTGCGCCGCGCCGTGCGCAACAACAAGAAAGCCTTTACCGAATCGGTTTCCAAACTTCGCGGCAAGGCCGAAATGCACATCAAGCTGCTGGTGAAAGACGAGTCGTTGCGCAAGATACTGAACGGCGATGATTCGCCCGGCGCGGCGGGCATCGAGTATCTCAGCCGCCTGCGGGTGAAGGCCGTCCAGAACCGTGAATGCCAGACCAAGGCGCGGTCGCTTTCAGTCCAGTGCCAGAAGCTGTTTCATCCCCTGGAAGAGGAAGTAAGCTGCCGCAAGATCAATTCCGGCGCCATCACCATCGATATCGCTCACCTGATCGAGAACAAATCCATCGAAAAATATCAAAACCGCTCCAACGCGGCGGTGGCCCAATTGAAGGGGTGCCAGGTATCGGTCAGCGGACCGTGGCCGCCGTATCACTTCATGCCCGGAAAGCTGCGCACAGTGATCGGCAGCAGCTAACCTCCGGCACAAAATACGAAGGCGGCCCCCAGCAGATTCGGGCCGCCTTTCTTATTGCTGTGGCGGGGGAGGAATCAGGCTGATTCTTCGAGCAAGCCCTGCTCCTGTTTTTCCTGGCATTCGATGCAATAGCGGGTCCACGGCACCGCTTCGAGGCGCTTGGCGTTGATCTCCTTACCGCAATTGATGCACTCCCCGAAATTGCCCTCGCGGATGCGCTCCAGCGCGCCTTCCACCATCTGCAGCAGCAGGCGCTCGTTGTTGCTCTGGGAAAAAAGAAATTCCTTGGTGTAGGAGTTGGCGGCGCGGTCGGCGATGTCCTGCGCGGTGTCAGAATCCGCGGCGCGCCCGTCCTGTTCGATGCGCGAGACCATGCCGTGCAGCTCCTGCTGCCGGAGTTCCAGTTTCTTCTTGAATTGCTCTACCCTTTTCTTTTCCATGGATGCCCTTGTGCAGCAGAATTATGGTGCAGCTAATTTATGGCGCCGAAAACCTATGAATTCGATAAGCCGAAAATAATATGCGCGCGCCTTGAAGCCGGTCAAACCCAGCTCTAGAACCGGGCTTTCATAAGATGCGTTTTTCGCGGCAAAGTTGCCGAAATTTCGGTTTATTTGACTGCCCGGCTCAGGGCTGGGCTTTAGGAAACGCGGCTGTCCGGGCAAGCTCGGTTTTCTCGTTTATCTTGCCCAGGTCAGGCTCGAAGCATCGCCGGCAGCGCGCTTCATACATTCCCGCCGCTCCCACCACGATCAGGTCTTCGCTGGCCACCAGCCGCTGCGTGTGCTTGGCGGGATTTCCGCATTGCATGCAGATGGCCAGGTCTTTGCGTATCTCATCGGCCACCGCCAGCAATTCCGGCATGGGATGAAATGGCCTTCCCAGGTAGTCGGTGTCGAGCCCGGCGATAATCACCCGCTTGCCCATATCCGCCAGCCGCACCACCAGGTCCACCACGTCGGGACTGAGGAACTGCGCCTCGTCAATGCCGATCACCTCTGACCGCACATCGAGCCGGGCCTCAATATCTGAGGTGTCGCGCACCGCCACCGAACGGATGCGCAGATCGCTGTGCGAAACAATATGGTCGTCGGAATAGCGGGCATCGATCGCCGGCTTGAAAATCTGCACTCGCTGGCGCGCGATCTCGGCGCGGCGCAGGCGGCGGATCAGTTCTTCACTCTTTCCGCTGAACATGGGCCCGCACACCACTTCGATCCAGCCGATACCGCTTCTCGTTATGTTCATGTCATTTTTCCTTGAAATCGAATGCCAGATGGAGCCGGCAGGTTGCGAACTCTCGGCTGCGGCGCTAACAGTCTAAATCTCCGCCTCGCTTGTGGCGAATCCGCGGTGAAAAAAAGCAAAACAATTTGTATCCGGGGACCTTCCCGAAGATTCTAAAAGGATGACACCGACAGCGCCCGCCCGGCAGCACTTCAGTCCCATTCCGGCCCCGGCTTCAGTGTGTTGACAAGGCCGTTAAATCAACAGTATCGTGAGTTTTGCATTTTTCCGTCGTTATCCAGTGCCGAAAAGCTTCCGTTTCTTATACCCAGGCGTGCCGGAGCGCCTTCTTCATTATGACCTGCATTCCGCACCTGCGGGTTTCATCCATGGCCAATAGGCTTCTTTTATTTCGGAGGGTTATGTCTTCTTCTACGTATCGCACTACTTCGCGGAAATCAAATTTTTCTTCGTTCCGCAATCCCGCCCGCCATCTTATTTCCACGGTTGCGCTATTGGCTCTTCTGCTGTGCGGCCTGGTTTTCGCCCAGGATCGCGACATCAAGGTGATCAAGGATGCCGATGGCCCGGAAGAGAGCCTCAAGGGCGGCGACGACGCCATCCAGCACGAGCTCTGGTTCAACAGCGGGCGCCAGGTCCCGGGCAAGAGCTCGGCGGCCCTGCTCTACCGCGCGTACCAGCAGAAAATGGCGATGCAGCGCCTGGCGGCCGCCACCTCTTCCGCCCGCATCTCGCCGGATGCAACTCTCGCGACTCCCGGCACCGGCCCGGCATGGAACAGCCTGGGCCCGGCCCCGCTGACATCAGAGCCCGGTCAGGATTACGGTAATAACTCCGGCCGCGTCACCTCGCTGGCCGTCGATCAGGCCGACACTTCCGGCAACACTGTTTATGCCGGCGGCGCCTTTGGCGGCTTATGGAAATCAACCAACGCCGCCGCCAGTGATCCCACCGCCGTTACCTGGACTCCCTTGATCGATGCCCAGCCCACCCTGGCCGTGGGCGCCATCGCCATCAAGCCCGACGATTCCCGGACCCTGCTGGTGGGAACCGGCGAATCCAATGCGTCGGTAGATTCCTACTACGGCCTGGGCATCCTGCGTTCGACCGATGGGGGAGCGAACTGGACCCTTATCAAGACCGCCAATGGCGGCACTGTCCCCTTCCTTGGCCTGGCGTTCAGCAAGATTGTTTTCAATCCTGATAATCCCAACCTGGTCATCGCCGGCGCCACCTCCTCGAACTCAGCCACGGTGGGAATTCTTACTACTCCCCGAAGAGGGATTTACTTTTCCACCGATGCCGGCCTGACCTGGACTGCGGCGACGGTGCTCGATGCAGGCACTCCCATCGCTCCCGATTCGCCCACTTCCATCGTCTATAACCCGGTAGAGCGCAAATTTTTCGCCGCCATTCGCCGTCACGGGTTCTATTCATCCACCGACGGCGCCAACTGGTCGCGCTTGCCCAACCAGCCGCAAACCATCGTTACCGGCGGCACCGTCATCAGCGCAGCCAGTTGTCCTACCAACCCCAGCGTTACGTCGTGTCCCATGTTCCGCGGAGTTCTGGCAATGCGCCTGGGCTCTGCCGATGAGATGTACACCGTGTTCGTTGACAGCAATGAGAAAGACCAGGGAGTCTTCCGCACCATCGATGGCGGCACCACCTGGATACCGCTCGGGGTTTCCGGCTTGAAGGATTGCGGCGATGGTTCCTCCTGCGATACCGCGCAGGGTTTTTACAACCTCGATCTCGCCGCCCTGCCCGCCGGCGCAGGCAATACCAACCTTCTTCTGGCCACCGTAAATATTTACAAGTGTTCGATCACGCCGGCCAGCCCCACGTGCGGTCCCCTGATCACTTCCCCGCCTCCCCCCACGCCCAGTTGGCTGAACCTTACCCATGTGTATGGGTCGTGCATTTCCGCCCACGTCCACCCTGACCAGCATGCCATTGCCTTTTCCACCGCTAATACCAGCGCGGTTTCGACCATCTACTTCGGCAACGACGGCGGAGTGTACCGCTCGCTCGACGGCGCTGCGGCCAACGGAAGCTGCCCCAGCTCCACCCCCAATTCGTTTCAAAACCTCAACACCAACTTATCGCTGAGTGAGTTTGTGTGGTTCAGCCAGGACCGGGTCAACTCGTCGGTAATCATCGGCGGCACCCAGGACAATGGAACTGTGGCCACCACCGGCTCCACGCTGTGGAAACGGGTCAACGGCGGCGACGGCGGCTTCACCGATATCGACCCCAATTCCCCCAATACCTGGTACGCGGAAAATCCCGCAAACAAGGGAGTCTCGATCCAGCGCTGCACGGTTGGAACCTCTTGCACCAGCGACCAGTTCCCTGAGGTCATCACCAAGGTCACCCTCGGAGGCGATGCCGGCCCGTTCTACACCCCGTTCATCCTTGATCCGGGGAAGACATCCAACTTGCTCATCGGAACCTGCCGGCTGTGGCGCGGCCCCGGAACGGGCCCGGCCACGGTCGCCTTCCCGGCGACCAATGCCCTGACCAACAATCTTGATACCGGTGATGCCACGCCCTGCACCGGCTCTGAAATGAATACCGTATCCACCATCGCCGCGGGCGGGCCGGTCACCGGCAACGGCTCCCAGGCGATCTACGTGGGAACCAGAGTCGGCTCGGTCTTCGTTTCCACCAGCGCCGATGCAGGGCCTTCGGGCTTTGCCAAGCGCGTTCCTCCCAACACCGGCGGGTTCCCCATTTCGGGCATTGCCATTGATGCCGCCGATGCCAGCGGCAAGACCGCTTACATCACGGTCATGGGTTTCAGTGTCTCCCACGTCTTGAAAACCACCGACGCCGGGGCCACCTGGACCGACATCACCGCCAACCTTCCCGACGCGCCGGCCGACGCCATCGTGATCGATCCTGACAACTCGAAATTGCTGTATGCGGGAACCGACACCGGCGTCTATCTCAGTCCTGACGGTGGTGCGAGCTGGAGCATTTATGGCAACGGCCTGCCCAGCGTTCCCGTTACCCGGTTGCAGATATTCAAATCCGGCGCCACCAAGCTGCTGCGGATTTCCACCTATGGCCGCGGCGTTTGGTCGGTCACCATCGCCGCGCCCCTGGTCACCACCACCACCACCCTGACGTCATCGGCCAACCCATCGGTGGCCGGCAGCCCGGTAACCTTTACCGCGACGGTGGCGGCCAGCAGCGGCGCCATTTTTCCCAGCGGCACTGTGACCTTCCAGGAAACTACGCCGACCGGCACCATCACCCTGGGGACTTCACCGGTCAACGCTTCCGGCCAGGCGACGTTTACTACCTCGGCGCTCAGCGGCGGGACCACTCACAGCATTACCGCGGTGTACAGCGGGGATACCGGTTTCGCCACCAGCAGCTCCTCGCCTCCGTTGCTGCAAGTGGTGAACACCGGCGTAGCCGCCACCACCACCACTCTGGTTCCTTCGGGGAACCCGTCGAACTTCAGCGATCCCGTTACCTACACGGCGACGGTAACCTCAAGCACAGCGGGCGTTCCCACCGGGAGCGTGGTGTTTAAAGATGGAACCAACGTGCTGGCTACTGTCGCTTTGAACGCGTCCGCGCAGGCTTCGTTCACCTCCTCCGGGCTCACTGGCGGCAGCCACACCATTACCGCGACCTACAGCGGCGATTCCAAATTTGGCGCCAGCACCGGGACCGTGGTCGAGGTCATCAATAAAGTTGCGACCACCACCACCGTCGCTTCGGCCAACAACCCATCGGTGTTCGGGTCGCGGGTCACCCTTTCCGCATCCGTAACCTCTTCGAACCCCAAGGCGGGCACGCCCACCGGCTCGGTCAGCTTCAACGATGGGGCCACCTCCCTGGGCTCGGTAGTTGTGGGCGGGGATGGCACCGCCAACTTCCCCACGTCTGTGCTGACTGCGGGAACGCACAGCATTACGGCGACTTATGTCGGTGATACCAATTTCAGCGCGAGCACCTCACCGGCCATTTCCCAGGTCGTGAGCAAAACCACCAGCTCCATCACGCTGGCTTCATCAAGAAATCCGGCAGGATCTGGCGCTCCTGTGACTTTCACGGCCACCGTGATTACGCCCACCTCTGGCCCAGCCACCGGCAACGTCAACTTCATCGACGGAACCACAACCATCGCAACCATATTGCTGAACGCGTCCGGAGTTGCCACCTTCACCACGACAACGTTGTCCG
>JBBSHD010000126.1:0-6764 GCA_038253455.1 Terriglobales bacterium
AAAACTCTATATATCCATGGATCTGGGCTTGAACTGGACATATAGAAGCGCGCCTTTGACAAATGGCTACTCTCTCAGCGTGTCACAGACTAAGGCTCAAAATGTTCAGGTGGGTAGCTTGAATGCATTTTACAGTATCAATGGCGGTATCGGTTCTTCTTGGACTCTTGTAAACGACTGGAGTGAATATTATGGCAGTCCTTCAACTAAATTGCATGCCGATCTTTACGCCATGGCATCTTTTAAGAGAACCAATGGCACCGAATTTACCATTATTAACTCTGATGGGGGTTGCTATCGTAGCGACGATAGTTTGGCAAGCGTTGCCAATATTTCACTCACTGGTTTGCGTAATGCTGAATATTATGATGTGAAGTCTGATCCGCTCGACGCAGCTTATCTATACGCTGCTTCCCAGGACCAGGGATTTCAAAGAGCATCCCTCGCGGATAATTCTTCTGTCATCGATTTTGCGCAGGTTACTTCTGGTGATTATGTAAAACTACAATTGAGCAGGAGCAGTTTATCCCTCTGGTCGGAATTCCCGGGCGGCCAAATTTATTATTACAACGATTCACATGGAGCCTTATCGAATTTTGACTTCACTGTTCCTGGAACTTACAAACCCAATTACGGCTGGCAGCTCCCGACAGCTCCAGTCTACCCGAGTACGAACAATCAAATTTTTATTGGAGGAGGAAATACAAGCGGGGGCGATGGCTCTCACCTCATGAAGCTAACGGCAGCAACCACCTCGCCCTATAACGTTACCGCCACCCAATACCTCTATGATTTTAAGCCCAACAGCGGCGTCACAGCCATTGGAAGCACATCGCTTAATACGAGTAAAATTTATGTTGCAACTGGTGACGGCTCATTTTTCTACTCGAATGATAGTGGGACTACATGGACCAAGACCGCGAATTTCAGTGGACCGCCTCCACCATTTCTTTTAGGAACCGCTATTCTGGCTTCGAAAAACACTGCCGGGCTTGTGTTTTTCGGTGGAAGCGGCTACTCCAACCCTTCGGTTTACAAATCCACTGATGGGGGAATTACTTTCACTGCCGTAACCAGTGGTCTTCCATCCACCTTGGTTTATGACATGGTTTACAACCCTAATGAAACGTTAATCTTCGCCGGCACGGAAGCGGGCCCTTACGTTTATGTGGTATCCGCTAATCTTTGGTACCCGCTTACAGGAACAACAACACCCGCCGTTCCGTATATAGCATGTGATTACGATGTATTAAGGAGCAAGGTTCACTTCGCAACCTATGGTCGCGGTATTTGGGATTTTGATATCACATTGCAACCATAGGAAAGTGGAACAGGTGCGGTAATTCGCCGGCCTTCGCAGGAAGTAACGGCCTTCCTGGCAGGAGAAAAGTGCGGGTGTCCTCCGAAACCTTGGCAAAGGAGAGCTGGATCTTCGGCGAGTTGTTGCTGGAAAATAAGGGTTGTAAGATCTCGCTCCGGCGGAGGAAGCGAGAGCCTCAGCGAAGGCGAGTGTGCTTGGCGCCACGAGTTTCCATCATACTTGGGCTTGCGGCCGCTGCGCGGCGCATCGTGCAAGGCGCCCAGACGCTCCGCGGCAAAGCGTCGGCGAATCTTGCTCACCGTCGCCTCGCTGCCCCCAGAGCGCGCACGATTTGCCCGCTCATTTTCCTGCGCCCGCCGCCAGCAGCATCCTCGCCCGCATCGCTTGCACTTGCCCCGCAGACCTTCGCCGAAGCACGGCTTAAAAGCTGTTGGTGTTCCTCGTCGCTTAGTTCAACGGCGGGTGCAGTGAGCGGCATGCCCGCCATTTTTGTTCTTTCGCTTACTTTAGCAAGTAGATACTAGTCGGCGCACGCTAAGTAAGCGTGCGCGGGCGGTGAATTATGGAGAATTGACGGCCGGCTTGCTACCTAGTTGAATCTCGCAGATGGAGGGAAGGGCCTGACGGCCCGAAACGCGTAATTGTGAAAACACTGTCAGAGTCGCGCTTTGCCGCCGCCGTTGCCCTGGTGGCCGGAATGGTCTTCTATTTTTCAACCCGGACAGTGCACCAACATTTCGACTATACCTATCGCATCGCGGTGGCTCTTCTGCATGGGCACGTGGGATTGACCGGCACCCCGCCCCCGTGGCTGAACGAGTTCGTGCCGGTCGGAGGGAGATATTACTCGGTGTTTCCGCTGGGCGCAGTGCTGGCAAACATTCCCGTCGCGCTCTTGCAGCGCATCGGGACGATTCAGAACTGGCCTGCGCACCAGCTAGCCGCAGCCTTGGCGGCGGGATGCGCTTATTTTTTCTATCGCCTTTCTTATGTGGCGGAATTGTCGCGCGCGCGCCGTGTCGTGGTGGCGTTATTTCCAATCTTCGCAACCTGGACCTGGTGCAATCTCGGACTTGCCGGCGCCTGGCAAATTGCCCTTGGTTTTGCGATCCTGGGCCAAGCTGCAAGTCTTTATTACACATTGGTGCGCCGGAATCCGTTGCTGGCTGGCATCTGGTTTGCGGTCGCTTTGGGCAATCGGACAGAGTTGCTCTTAACCGCGCCCATCTACCTCTATTATTTCTGGCTGTCTCAGCCGTCTAAAAACACGAGAGGCCGCCGTGCGATGGCCAACCGAGCCCGGCGCCGGATCTGGATTGATCTTGCGCAATTCGTCACCGTTCCAGCTTTGCTTCTGCTCTGCACTGCAGCCTACAACTGGGTCCGCTTCGGCGGGGTCGCAGATTTCGGGTACGCGCGAATCCCGCGGTTGTTGGGAGAGCCATGGTACCAGCATGGGGTTTTCTCCCTGCACGCTATTTGTTGGAACGCCTATGAAATGTTGTTTCGGGGGATGATTGATCTGCCGGACTTTCCTTACCTGCAACCACCGGCCTTCGGTTGTTCAATCTTCCTCGCCAGTCCTTTTCTTTTTCTCTTGTTCCGCGAAGGTGGAAAACACAAGACTGCCTGCTGGACTGCGATCGGCGTCTTGACGCTCATCCTCTGGTGTCACGGAAACACCGGGGGCTGGCAGTTCTCGTACCGATACGGGATTACCCTTCTACCTTGGATGTTTCTGCTCATCGTTGAGAACGGCGGTCGGAAGGTAGCAACAGCGGAAGCAGTCCTCTTCGTCGTCTCCGTCGCCATAAACGCAATGGCGACCTACGAGTTTCTCTGGACGAACATGATTCATCCTTGATCAATCATGCATTCACCCTCGAACGTGCCCGTCTCCTTCCAGATGCCGCGGAAGGGGAAGCTTGGGGTCGTGAGGGGAAGCTTGGGGTCGTATCTACACACATTTTAAGAATTCGTTACCCGCTTCGGGAACGGTTCTGATCGTTAGCCCTCAGTAAATGTTAAAAGATTTAGATACGACCCCAAATCGCCCTCCTCGTAGTCTGGGACGTGACTTCGATTGCCTCTGCCAGCGGCATCTCGAAAGCGACCCAGTAGAGGGGGATAAGCGCTCCCGAACAGAGCCCTCGACGCCAGTTAGATTGCGGCCGCTTGACCCATGTGATGCCCCAAGTTCGTAAAGCGGCCTGTAACCCAGTGCAAGTTGACGCTCGACGGGCGCAGCTTCTTTCGTTACTACGCTTCCGGTGAACTCTTCTACTGCGCTAAGAGAGCCAAATGTCCCAAGCAGCACCGGCCGCGATTGGCTCCTGCGCGTCCGTCGCTGGGATTGGGAAACGATCGGGTTGGTCCTCGGGATCAAGGCGCTTCTCTTCACCTTTGGGGTCCAGGCGGTCGCGGCCTTCACTCCGAAACACCGCGGCTGGCTCGAAATGTGGAATAACTGGGACGCGCTGCATTATCTCAGTCTCGCGGAACACGGTTACGTTGCGGCGGGCGACAGCCGCGTCTCGCTCGTCTTCTACCCATTTTATCCCTGGCTCGTTAGGCTAGCCGATTTCTTCGTCCACGACTATCTGGTGGCCGCACTTATCGTCTCGGGCTTTGCCTCCGTCGCCACGGCGCTCTTGCTCCGACGTCTGGCACGGTGCGATGAATCTGAAGAAGTCTCACGCAATGCGGTCTGGTTTCTCTTTATCTTTCCGACCAGCTTCTTTCTCCACATCGGTTACACCGAAAGCCTCTTCCTCGCTCTAACTCTCGGTTGTTTTCTCGCTGCCCGGAAAGAGCTTTGGGCGCGGGCCGGCCTGCTCGGGGCAGGTGCCTGCCTCACCCGGGTGAATGGCTTGATCCTGCTGCCGGCGCTGGCCACCGAAGTCGGCCTTCAGTACTGGCAAACGCGCCGGATCAACCCCCGCTGGCTCTGGCTCGGTTTGGTGCCCTTTGGGTTTCTCGGCTATCTCTGGTTAAACCATGAAGTGACCGGTGACTTTTTCGCTTTTACCAAGATCATGCAGGAGCATTGGTATAAGAAGTTCGCCTCACCATGGTTTGGCGTCCACGACGTCTACCTGCGGGCCATCGGGATGAACGTGAACGAAGGGTTGAACGAATTCATCGCCGTGGTCCTCATCTCAGTCTGCACTATCTGGTCCTGGATGCGGTTGCGGCCATCCTATTCGGTTTGGATCACGCTGAACTGGCTGCTCATCAATAGCACCGCCTTTGTCCTCAGCGTGCCGCGCTACACGCTGACGCTCTTCCCGGTTTTCATTCTCTTTTCCAAAGCCTGCACGGGACGGCGCTTTTGGTTTGCGATGCTGACGATCTGGTCTCTTCTCTATCTCGCGCTCTACGCCGGACGATTTGCGCAAGGCACGTGGGCATTCTGATCACGCGCAGGATAATAGAGTAGCCTGGCGCTCAGAACCAACGTTTTAGTTTATGTCTGTGCCGGTGAGGTAATCAGCTCGCAGCAGGGAAGCAAATGAACCATGATAATGGCCGCTCTCCGCCTGCTCCCTGTTAAATCGGCCGGGCAAACCGCCAATTGCGACCGCCGACCGGCTTCGCCGAACCGGAGCACCTTCCACCAAATTCACATTCCTATCGCGGCTCTTGTCGTGCCCGACGGATCTATCACCCGCATTTCTCCGCCGCTTTAGTCCAGTGGGCTCTTCACCCCGATGCCTGGCTTATTGAGCACATGGGTGTAGATCATCGTCGTCGATACATCACGGTGGCCTGACAGCTCTTGGACCGTGCGAATGTCGTAGCCATTCTCGAGCAGATGTGTTGCGAAAGAATGCCGAAAAGTATGACACGTGACCGGCTTGGCCACCCCCGAACGTTGTACCGCTTCCTTCACCGCTCGTTGCAGCACCAGTTCAGAAACATGATGTCGTCTCTCTGGCGCCTCTGGGTCACGCGGATCGCGCGAGCGGCGAGCGGCGGGGAAGACATACTGCCAGGCCCATTCGCCGGAAGCGCGGGTATATTTTCTCTCCAGCGCGAAGGGCAGATAGACTCTCCCGAAACCCTCCTCCATGTCCTCCTCGTGCAAGGCCTGGACCTTGCGCAGATGCCGCTCCAGCGGCTGACGCAGCCGCACCGGCAGCATCGTTATCCGGTCCTTGTTTCCTTTGCCATCCCGGACCACGATCCGATTATAAGCCAGGTCAACGTCCTTCACCCGCAACCGCACGCACTCCATCAAGCGCAAACCGCTCCCATAGAGCAGGTGCGCCATCAATCGCGTCATTCCGCCCCGCACCGCGCGCAGGATCGCACGCGCTTCCTCTGGCGCACAGACGACGGGCAGTTTGCGCGGCCGCTGCGCCCGTTCCACGTCAGCCAGCCAGCCGATCTCTTTCTTCAGGACCTGACTATACAAAAACAGCAGCGCGCTTAAGGCTTGGTTTTGGGTTGGCGCGGCCACCTTCCCCTTTACTGCCAGAGCGGTCAAAAAAGCGCGCACCTCTTCGGTTCCAAGCGTCTCTGGATGCCGTTTTCCGTGGAAGAGAATAAAACGGCGGATCCAACCCAGGTAAGCCTCCTCGGTACGGATACTATAATGCTTGAAGCGCATCACCTCGCGGACCTGATCGAACAGGCGCGGTTTGGTCCGGAGACCACCGCTTTCGCTCGGCATCGGAGGCGTTGATCGCATCGGAGCGGCCTCCTCTTCAACGCGCGGTGAGCGCGCAACCTCAACGCATCTCCCGCGCGCTCTGTCGCTAATAAAGCCGTTGTTGCCCGCCCTGCGCCCGCCTGCTAGAATTCGATGGATGGCGGGAGAGTACAAGGGCGGCAGCATCCCAAACAAGCCAAATATGCGTCTCACAGACGCCTTCTTTTACGTCTCGAAGCCGTCGAATTCTCGTTAGATGCTAAACGCGCGCGCCTGGTTGAGTGCAGCGGCCTGCCTCACATTTATCTCATGCCATCGGCCCTCGCCGATGGAACAAAAGATCGTCGGCGCGTGGTCATGGACTTACATTGAGGGGCAAGGTCGAATGGTTTTCACAGCCGATCACAACGTGAAGGCTGGCTTCCCACCCGAAGAAGACAAGGGGAGGCCGCTCCGCGATGATGACTTCATGTATTTACAGTCTGGCACTTGGCGATTGGAAGGCGACGTTCTGGTCACCGAAACGGACAACACACCTTACATCGCTTGGTTCGATCGAACCTTTCGAGATGCCTCCGAAGAATACCGGCAAAGCGAGCGTCCGAAGCTCGACAGAAAGGTGCAACGCCAGAAGATCGTCAAGATCGATAGCGAAAAGATGCTTTTTGCTGACGGTTCTTCGCTTGATCGTGTTAAACAGTGATTCTACGCCCGCATCTAACCAGGCGATGGAGCCAACCGCGGACCAGCGTTATGCCTAGATTTCTCTGTTTCATGAACGCCCCTCGT
>JBBSHD010000127.1:0-6755 GCA_038253455.1 Terriglobales bacterium
AGCATGACGATGGCATCATCGACTACGAAGCCCACGGAAAGAGTCAGCGCCATCAGCGAGAGGTTGTCCACGCTGTAATCCAGCAGGTACATCAGCGCGAACGTGCCCACAATGGACATGGGCAGCGCCAAGCTGGGGATGACGGTCGCTGAAATGTTGCGCAGGAACAGGAAGATGACCATCACCACCAGCGCGATGGTCAGCAGCAGGGTGAACTTGACGTCAGCCACCGATTCCCGAATGGATTTGCTGCGGTCGTACAGCACGTCGAGATGCAGCGCGCCGGGCAGCTGCACCCTGGCCACCAGCGCCTTGATGTTATCCACCACCGCGACGGTGTTGGTGCCGGGCTGGCGCTGAATGGCCAGAACGATGCCGCGCTGCCCGTTGTACCAGCTCGCGACCTTGTTGTTTTCCACGCTATCGAAAATTACGCCCAGCTCTTCCAGCCGCACCGGCGATCCGTTGCGGTAGGCCACCGCCAGCGGCCGGTACTGGGAGGCGTCGGTGAGCTGTCCGTTGGAGCGGACTGTGTACGCCTGGTTTGGTCCCTGCAGGGTTCCGGTGGGCAGGTTCACGTTGCCGCTGCGGATCGCGTCCGCAACCTGGTTGACGCCGATATGCCGGCTGGCCAGCAACCGCGGATCGAGTTGCGCCCGCACCGCATATTTCTGCGTGCCGAAGACCTGCACCTGCGCCACCCCGCTGATCATGGAAATGCTTTGCGCCAGCGTAGTTTCGGCGTATTCATCCACCACCGAAAGCTTCAGGGTGGGAGAAGTGAGCGCCAGGTAGATGACCGGCTGGTCTGCGGGATTGACCTTCTGGTAGGTCGGCGGGCTGGGCATGTCCTGCGGCAGCTGCGACGCGGTCTTGGCGATGGCGGCTTGAACGTCCTGCGCGGCGCCGTCGATGCTGCGCGTGAGATTGAACTGGATGGTGATGGTGGTGATGCCCAGCGAGCTTGCCGAGGTCATCGAATCGATGCCCGCGATGGTGGAGAACTGCCGTTCCAGCGGCGTAGCCACCGCCGATGCCATGGTCTCAGGACTGGCGCCGGGAAGGCTGGCCGTAACCAGCACCGAGGGGAAATCCACGTTGGGCAGATCGCTCACCGGCAGCAGCCGGTAGGCGAAGACGCCAAATAGCAGGATCGCCATCATGATCAGCGTGGTGGCAATCGGCCTCTTGATAAATGGTTCGGCGATGTTCATGCGTGTCTCAGGGGGCGGTGGCAGGCGCCGGCGGGGCACCCGGCTTTACGTCGAGCTTGATGCCGGGTTGAATGCGTATCTGCCCGTCGGTGACAACTTTTTCCCCGGGTTGCAGTCCCTTGTCAACGATCGATTCGTTGCCCACGGTCCGCGTCACCACCACCGGACGCGTTTCCGCGGTCATATCAGGCTTCACCACGAACACGAACTGTCCCTGCTGCCCGGTCTGCACCGCGGGAGTGGGGACGATGATGGCGTTGTTCTGCTCTGCCAGGGTGAGCACGATGTTCACGAACTGGCCCGGCCACAACCGGCCATCCGCGTTGTCGAACATCCCCTTGAGCTTGATGGTGCCGGTCGCGGGATCGACCGAGTTATCAACGAAACTCAAACGGCCACGCACGGGCTTCGATTCATCCCCGGTGACCAGCGCTTCCACCCGCAGGGAGCCGGCGGCCGCGTATTTCTTGACCGCAGTCAATTGCTGCTCGGGAATGGCGAAATTCACGTAGATCGGCGAGATCTGGTTCAGGGTCACCAGTGCCCCTTTGTTGGCTTCCACCACGTTGCCGGGATAGACCAGCAAGCTGCCGGTGCGCCCGCTGATGGGCGCGTTGATGGATGTGAATTGCAGTTGCACTCTTACCGATTGCACCGCCGCCCGATCAGCCGCCACGCTGGCGCTGGAGGATCGCGCCTCCGCCTGCAACTCGTCGTAAAGTTCGTGCGCAACCACGCCTTCGTCCAGCAACTTCTTGTAACGCTCGGCCTTGCTGACCGCGTTGGTCGATTGCGCCGAATCCCTGGCCAGGTTGCCTTCAGCGCGCTGCAACTCCGCCTGCAACGGCTGCGGGTTGATGGAAAAAAGGCGCTGGCCCTTGCGCACGTTCTGGCCTTCCTTGAAATAAACCGCGGTGATCTGTCCGGCGATTTGTGGGGTCACGGTAACCGTGGCCACCGCCTGCACGTTGCCGATGGCATTAAGGGTGAGCGGCACCGTGCGCGCGGTCACCGAGGCGATCACCACTGGGACCGAAGGCTTGGCCGCCGCCGCCTGGGTTGCTTTCTGGCAGCCGGAAAAAACGATCGCGATGAGAGCCAATGAAAGGCAAACCGCAACCCGCCCTGCAAATACCCGCCGCATAAAATTATTCATGCCAAAAGATTCCCTGGAAGCCCGAACTGGAATGATACAAGGCTTGAAATGAATTGGACGATTCGGTGACAATTTCTGGTTGTAGAACCGGAAGAATTTTCGCAAGAATTTGATTATTTCGCGGATTATTACGATTCAGGTGGAAGATTAGAACAACCGTCACTCCCGGGCCCGGAACAAATAATGCGACACTAGCCACTCACTTCCGCCGCGATATCCCCACAGCTCAGCGCAGGCCATATAAAAGACCCGCCAGTAAACCCACCAGCGCATCGCTTCCTGCGTTCTTGCTTTCCCTTCCAGTCCCCGCCCGTAATTTTCGGCGAAGAGCGCCATGATCTCGGTCCGGTGCTGGTCCATTTTTCTTAGCCAGGCCTCGGCAGTGCGCTGGTAATTGGTTCCGGAAACCTGCCAGTGCTCGAGGATTTGCAGGTTGCGCTGGAAGTAGAGCAGCAGGTTGTCGCTGGGCATGATTCCGCCGGTAAAGAAATACCGGGCCATCCAGTCTCCGGCATCGTCGTTGGCGGCCTCGAAGGGATAGGCATATCTAACGTGCGAAAACACATGAATAAATAAGCGGCCGTCGGACTTCATCCAGCTCGCCACCCGCGCCAGCAGGATGTCGTAGTTGCGCATGTGCTCGAACATTTCCACCGAGACCACGCGATCGAACAATCCCTGGGCATCAAAGCTGTTCATGTCGGCGGTGATGATCTGCAGGTTGCGCAAACCTCGCGCCGCGGCCTGGGCATCGATGTATTCCTTTTGCGAACGCGAGTTGGAAACCGCGGTGATGCGGCTGTGCGGGTAATGCGCCGCCATGTAAAGAGACAGCGAACCCCAGCCGCAGCCCAGTTCCAGCACCGTCTGTCCATCGGACAAGTCCGCGCGTTCGCAGGTGAGGCGCAGCATGGCGTCTTCGGAATCGTCGAGCGTGGTCACTCCATCGGTCCATAACCCGCAGCTGTATTTCAGGTTCTTGCCCAGGCAGAGCTGGTAGAACCGGGCGGGAACCTCGTAATGCTGCTGGTTGGCCGCGCCGGTTTCGATGGCAATGGGGCTGCTCTTGAGCGTGGCGATGAAATCCATCAGCCGCCGCTGAACCAGTTCGAGGCCGCCCGCTCCCTGCTGGCGCAAGCGTTCGGCCAGCAGGCGCCGGATGCCGGTGCGGATCAGCCAGTCGGGAAGTACGTCGCGCTCTAAAAGACGCAGACTGAGCGACGGCGGCGCCGGTGAATGTTCTGGATTCACTGAGGTATTTTCCGATCGGTTAAGAAGGACCCTGGGTAGCAGACGCCGCTTTTTTCTTGAACCACGGCACAAATGCGCTGGTGGTTTCCTGGTAGCGGCGGTAATCTTCGCCTCGGCTGCGCAAGGCCTGGGCCTCGGTGGCGGGTATTCCCGTAACCTTGAACAGGAAATAGAGCATCACCGCCGGGCAGAGAATACTCACCCATCCATAGGGAGAGCCCAGGGCGAACGTGAACCATGCCATCCAGATGAGCCATTCGAAAAAGTAATTAGGATGCCGGGAATAATTCCACAATCCCGCGCGGCAGGTCTTGCCCTTGTTGGCGGGGTTCTTCTTGAAGGCATTCAACTGGGCGTCGGCCACGGCCTCGCCTGACATGGCCACAATCCAAAGTCCGGCGCCTGCCCATTCAAACGGCGAAATCTCCGGCCGGGGATTCAACGCCGCGGCCAGGAACGGGATCGATAAGAACAGATCGAGCAGCGCCTGGAATTCGAAGAAGGCGAGGAACTTGAGTTTCAGGTTGCCGCCCCATTCCTTGCGCAACTGTTGGTAGCGGCCTTCTTCGGGCTTGCCGATCACCCGGGTGAACAGCAGGTAGAGGCCGAGGCGCAGTCCCCAGACCGTGGCCATGGCGGCAAACAGGATGTTGCGCAGCGCGTAACCGCTGCTCTCGCAGGCATAGATCAACGCGATTAACGAAAGCCCGACTGACCAGCCGAAATCAACGATCGCGTAGTTGTTGTTCTTGATGCCAATCAGCCACAACAGCAGCATCATGGAAAAGACGCCGATGGCAGCGGGCAAAACGAAATGCAGAAGAACCGTGCTCACTGATTCCATTACGCGGCCTCGCCCGCCGGGCGGCGGATCTTGCCAAGGCGCGTCATCATCGGGGTCAGCACCCGGTACAGCCCATAGATCAGCAGCGGACCGACCAGCAGCCACGCCACGATGGCGTGCAGGGTCGTCGTCCACAGCATGGCTATCGTCCCCATCATGTTGTGGCGGAACATCGCCACCATTTCTCCCACCGAAAACGGAATCGGCTGCGCGCGGAAGAGTCTTTCTCCGAGGCGAATAAAAGGCATCAGCAACAGCAATTGCATGGGATAAATCAGGTAGTTCACAATCTGGATGGCGGGCAGGTTGAGCTTGAAGATCAGCGCAGCCAGGGCGCATAAAATCGTCGTCGATCCCAGCACCGGGAATATCCCCAGCACCAGGCCAAAGGCAAGGCTCAGCGCCATTTTTTGCGGCGTGATGCCCTGCTTCAGCAAAAAGATCAGAGGCGCGATGATGCGGCGATGCAAGAACCCTTCTTTCATGCTGCGACCGGATTTCGCTTCAGCACAAGGTCGGTCAAAGGCTCTTCGCACTTCAATTTAAACAATTGAATCAGCATGTACGCCGACATGGCGATGTTGCCCAGGGCCATGATCAGGATGAACCACAAGATTCTGGCGCCCAGCGACCGCTCTTTGAAACATACCCATACAAAGAACGTAATGAACCCGCAATAGGCGTCATAGAGTGTCGCCACCGCCCAGGGGCTCTCGTTAAATTGGCGGGTGACTTCGGGATTAATGTGCATGCCGGTGAACAGGGATTGATGCAGCGCGGCATTCACGTTTCCCCACACCATGAAACAAAAAATCAACGCGAAAAGAACCTTCAGGAAAAGCCTCACATTTGCCTCCAGACCAGACTTTCAGGGCACGCACGCTATTATCGAACGAAATCCATCCGGCGCTTTGTTTTAAAATGGCCGATGAAAACTACCGCCGGATATCATCCCGCCAGGTTTCAGCAGGGTTTATGCGGACGGCCGGGACGATGATACTAGAGCGCGGCTCGCACCGGGTAAGACGTTTGAAAGGGCGTGGAACCGGGCTTTGACGCAATCCGGTAGCTCCGTAAAGAGCGTACTAATCGAGGGGGAGCGTGCGCCACCCCGGCGATAAAAGCGATCATCATGGAAAAAGCAATTCCGGTAAACACTCTGGCAGGGCGGCTGCGCAGCTATAACTGGGGAGCGGTGGTCCCATTCTTCCTGCTGCACGCCGCGTGCTTCAGTGTGTTCCTGGTTCCATTCCGCTGGAAGTGGGTCGGCTTGGCGCTGCTCAGCTACGCCATCCGCATGTTCGGCGTGACCGCCGGCTACCATCGCTATTTCAGCCATCGCACTTACAAACTCAATCGCGTAAACCAGTTCCTGATGGCCTTTCTGGCCCAGACCTCATCGCAAAAAGGAGTGCTGTGGTGGGCCGCGCATCATCGCGACCATCACATGAACTCCGACCGGGAAAACGATATTCATTCCCCGGTGCAGCGCGGTTTCTGGTGGTCGCACGTAGGCTGGGTCATCGCCAATGATTTCGATACCTACGATTGCAGCCGCATTCAGGATTTCGGCAAATTTCCCGAGCTGCGCTGGCTGGATAAGCATCACTGGGTGCCGACCACCGTACTGGGCGCGGCGTTCCTCGCCATCGGCGGCCCCGCCGCCTTCGTCTGGGGTTACATCGTCGCTACCGTGGTCCTGTTTCACGGCACCTTCAGCATCAATTCGCTGGCGCACATCTGGGGCTCGCGCCGGTTCGATATTCCCGATGACAGCCGCAATAACTGGGTGCTGGCCATCCTCACCATGGGTGAAGGCTGGCACAATAATCATCATCGATTTAAATATTCCTGCCGGCAGGGCCTGCGCTGGTGGGAAGTTGATTTCACCTTCTACATCCTGACCATGCTGAGCTGGGTGGGAATCACGCGCGACCTGCGGCGTCCGCAAATGGGCGCGGACCCCGGCAAGGAAGCCGCGGCATGAGCAGGATCGCTGTCGTCGGCGCCGGAATTTCCGGCATGGCCGCCGCCTGGTTTCTGAGCCGCCGTCACCAGGTGCATCTCTTCGAGCGCGAGCCGCGCCTCGGGGGTCACACCCACACGCACACCATCGACGATAGCCGCGGGCCCCTCCAGGTGGATACCGGCTTCATCGTCCACAACGACCGCACCTACCCCAACCTGGTTCGCCTGCTTGGCGAGTTGGGAGTGGCGCGCCAGCCCAGCGACATGTCGTTCGGCGTCTCCTGCGAGCGCACCGGTTTTGAATACAGCAGCCGCGGCCCCA
>JBBSHD010000128.1:0-6751 GCA_038253455.1 Terriglobales bacterium
CAGCTTCTGCGGTCGGAATGACAACTCCATCAGGGTGTGTTTGTTTACCCGCATCCTTTCATGCAACTTCTTGAAGTCTTGGCGGACCAAAAAAACGTTTGAGGTCTTATGAAATTCAGATTTGAGGTTCGAGGCTCCCGCGCTGCGCTGGCGCTGCTGGTTATTCTTACCGTGCTGGCCATCACGCCCGTGGGAATCGCGGCGGCCGGCGACGATGCGGCGGCGGCGCGCTTCGGCTCGCTGGGACACAAGATGATGTGCAGCTGCGGGTGCAACCAGGTCTTGCTGGAATGCAATCACGTGGGCTGCCCGCTTTCCGACCGCATGCGCAACGAGCTCACCAGCGGGTTGCAGCGCGGCGACAGCGATGACTTGATCCTGCAGTCTTTTGTGCAGAAATACGGGGCGACGGTACTGGCGGCGCCCACCACCTCGGGGTTCGACCTGGTGGCCTGGATCATGCCGTTCCTCGTGCTGATACTGGCTACCGCCGGCCTGATGTTCATGGTGCGCAACTGGCGGCTGCGCGCCCCGCTCGCGCCCAGTCCCAGCGGCCCGCTTTCCCCGCTGGAGCTTGAGCCGTACCGCGAACAGGCGCGGCGGGAGACCGAAGTATGATCATGGCTGCATGCATCCTGCTGGCGGGTGGAATTCTGCTTTACGTTTTCGGATTCAACCAGAACCTCATCGATGCCCCGGTGAAGACCCGCCTCAATTACCTAGGCGAGCGCCGGCAAGTGGTGTATGAAAACCTGCGCGACCTGAATTTCGATTACAAGTCAGGCAAGCTTCCCGACGCGGATTACAACGGGTTGCGCTCCGGGCTCGAAGACGAGGCGGCGCGGATACTGGCGGAGATGGAAGTGCTGGGACGCGCGGAAAAAATGACCGGCTACAGAGAGGGAACACTTTGAAACGACTGGCAGCAAGAGGCCTGGCAATCATGGTGATTGCCGCATCGGCGATTTGTTCAGCCGCAACTTTGACCGGCACCGTGACCAACGGCACCACCGGCGCTCCTTCCAAGGGCGACACCGTCGTCATGCTGAAGCTTGCGGAAGGCATGCAGGAGGTGGCGCACGCAGTCACCGACGCCCGCGGACATTTCTCACTGGACGCGCCCGACGATAACGCCATGCACCTGGTGCGGGTGAACCATCAGAACGTGAACTACCACAAGCCGGCCCAGCCGGGGACCTCGACCGCGGACGTCACCGTCTATGATTCCGCGCCCACCGTGGCCGGGGTAAGCGCCAACGTGGACATCATCCGCGTGCAAGCCGATAACAACAATCTCTCGGTCATCGAGATGTATGCGGTGAAGAACGAATCGGCGCCGCCGCGCACCCAGATGAGCGATCATGCTTTTGAAATTTATTTGCCCGAAGGCGCGCAGCTGGATACCTCGCTGGCCGCCGGGCCCGGAGGAATGCCGGTGAATTCGGCGCCGGTGCCGGGCAACGAGAAAAATCGCTATGCATTTATTTTCCCGCTGCGGCCGGGAGAAACCAAATTTCAGATCGCCTATCACATGCCTTATACCGGCTCGGCGGAGTTTCATCCGCGAGTATTGATGCCGGTGCAGAACCTGGTGGTGATGCTGCCCAAGAGCATGCAGTTCAAATCCGAGGCGTCGAACTTCCAGAATTCGCCGGAAGAAGGCGGGCTCTCGGTGTATGTTGCCAGCTCGGTGAATCCGGCGCAAAAAATCGGCTTCTCAGTATCGGGAACAGGATCGATTCCCCGCGAAAGCCAGGAGCCGGGCGCAGCCAACGCGCAAAACCAGGCGGTGGAGCCGGGCGCAGGCGGGACCCCGGTGCGGCCGGGCGGCGGCATGGGAGTGCCCGAGGACAAGCCTGATCCCCTGCACAATTATCGCTGGTACATCCTGGCGGGAGCGGTGGCGGTGCTGGCTGCGGGAGCGTGGTACACCATGGGCCGCGGCGCGGCTCGAGACAACACTCCCTCGCGGCAGCAGGTGGCAGAGAATATGGCTCCCCAACCCGAATACCGGTTCGCCACCGGGACGGCTCTTCCCGGAGTGCATGCCGGGCCGAGCATTATTTTGTCGGCGCTCAAGGAAGAGCTGTTTCAGCTAGAGACCGACCACCTGCAGAAAAAAATCTCCGATGAAGATTATGTGAAGCTCAAAGATGCGTTGCAGCTGACGTTGTCGCGGGCTTTGAACCGGGGATAATTCGGCGTTCTTTCAGCTCGATTTCATCGTCTGCTCACACCCCGTGAAACATCTGGTCCAGCACGAAGAAGACCATCACTCCCAGAAACACCACCAGCGGCACCGCCAAGCCGTGCTCTTTATTGACCTCGGGCACCAGGTCGGAGGCGGCTACGTAGATCGTTACTCCTGCTGAAAGCGGGAAACCCACGCTGATCCAGCGTTGCAGCAAGCCCATGGTCAGGACCCCGCACAGGGTGGCGAAGCCCAGGATTGCGGCGGCGGAGAATGCGGTCAGGCGGCTGCTGCCGCTGGCCAGCATCACCGATGCCATGGTGAAGCCTTCCGGCACTTTGTGCAGAAAGACCCCGAGGAAGATGATCCAGCCCAGCCAGCTCGAGATCAGGAAGCCCGAGGTAATGGCGATGCCGTCAAAAAATGTGTGAATGAGCAAACCCAGCAGCACCGTGTAGCCGGTATGCGATCGCTCGAATTTTTCGGTATGGGTCTCTTCGCCAAAATGAAAGTGCGGGCTCAGGGTGTGCTCGAAGAAGTGCACCATCATGTAGCCCAGCAGGATGTAAATGGGCCCGCGGCCGCCCGCGCGCTGCAGGCTTTGCGGCACCATCTCGATCATGGCCACGGCCAGCATGAACCCCGCGCCCAGGGCGATGAAATACTTCAGGTAACGGCGCTCCCAATGTTTCTGCACGATGATGGCGCCGCCGAAGACGTTGGCGGCGGCGGCGGTTAGCCCCAGCAATACGCTGATGACGATGGGATTCATGCGAGATTATTCATTGGGATGGGTGGAGCGGCTATCCGCTGTGCCTGATGTGCATTACGTCGCCATCCTGCACGATATATTCCTTGCCTTCGAGACGAAGCGTGCCCTGGCTGCGGGCGGCGGCTTCCGAGCCCGCGGCCAGCAGGGTTTCCCAGGCTATGGTTTCGGCGCGGATGAAATGTTTTTCCAGGTCGGAGTGAATGGCGCCGGCTGCCTGCGGCGCGCGCGAGCCTCGGGGCACGGTCCAGGCGCGGCACTCGTCGTCGCCCACGGTAAAGAATGAGATCAGCCCCACCAGCTCGTAACTCTTGCGCAGCAGGCGTACCATTCCGCTTTCCACCAGGCCATAGCTGGAAAGGAAGTCGGCGGCATCGGCGTCGCTCATGTCCACCAGTTCGGCTTCGACCTTGCCGCAAATCGCGGTGGCCCCGGTGTTGGGCTTGGCGGTGAGGGTGGTGAGGCCGTAGGTTTCCACAGCGTTGTTGAGCGCCTCCCCCAGCGCCGTGGTTTCGCCCACGTTGAGAACGTAGAGAATCGGTTTCTGGCTGAGGAACATGAACCCGCGAATGCGCTTCAGCTCCTCGGCGTTCATCTCCATCTCGCGCAGGGGACGCTCGGTTTCGAGATGCGCCTTGGCGCGCAACAGAAGTTCTTTTTCGCGCTCGAGCTCCGAGGTCTTACCGCGCTTCAAGTCTTTTTCCAGGCGCTCCAGGCGTTTCTCCGCCTGTCCCAGGTCGTTGATCATGAGGTCAAATTCGACGTTGGCGATATCCCGCTGAGGATTGTTGGGGCCGACGTGGGGAATGGCGGGATCGTCAAACGCGCGGATGACGTGTGCCAGGGCATCCACGACCCGCAGATTGGCGGCATATGCGCTTTCCTTCAACGCTTCGGCGCCGATGGCAGCAACGTCGGCAAATTCCACGCTGGCATGAATGATCTTTTTAGGGTCGTACAACGCCGAAAGCTTATCCAGGCGGTCATCGGGCACCCGGGCCACGCCGAGATGGGCTTCGCCGCGTCCCTGGCGATGGTCTTCGACGGGGGCGCGCGTCAGGATTTTAAACAACGATGTCTTGCCCACCTGGGGCAGGCCGATGATTCCAATTTTCATGGGGGTAGAGGTGAAAAATCCTGAATTGAGGTGACAGCAATAACTCAGCTATAACATCATAAAGCAACGCGACGGCGAATCTGGGTGCGCGGCCGGAGCACACAACAAGAGATCGAACCCTACCGGACTTCCTTCGACACCAGGAACAGCAACACCAGCCCGGAGATCAAGACCCCGGCTTCTGCTGAAGTTGACCAGCGGTGCCAGCGGTCGAATTCCACTTGCCTGGCATCGGTGGCGGCGATGTCGTCGATAACCCCCATTTGATTACGCAGCGCCGCCATGCGCGGGGCAATCGCGAATTGGGAGAAGGCCGTCACCGCCAGCATGATGAAGATCAGGATTGATTGCGTGGCGGCCGCCCTCATCGGTCCGTTGATCGCGTTGGAATAAAGAAACAGGCAGGTGAGGAATATCAGGCCGCAGGCGATGCCGATGAAATGCAGTGCGCCGAGGGAGCGGTTCACCACTGAGCCCGCCAGGTGCCGTCCATTTTCCGCGCCGCCCAGGGTGGAAAACAACGTGGGCGCCAGCACGAACGAAAAGAAGATGATGCCGCCCACCCACACCACCAGGCTTAAAACCATAATGAACCGCAGGGTTGAGATCATTGGGCTACACCGGTACCGGGACGCGCTCCACGATGTCGCGGAGGATCTGTTCGGTTTGATCTGATTTTTTCAAGGTGGATGAGTAGCGCGCGTTGGCCACCACCCGGTGGGCGAAGACGGGCACGGTCAATCGCTTGAAATCGTCGGGCGTGCAGAAAGTGCGGTCTTCGATGTATGCCATGGCCTGGGCGGCGCGATAGAGCATGAGCGATCCGCGCGGGGAGACGCCCAGCGAAAGGAAATCGGATTCCCGCGTCAGCTTCACAATCTCCAGCGAGTAATCCACCAGCGAATCATCGACCTTCACCGCCTGCACTGATTTCTGCATCTCCAGAACTTCTTCACCGGTGACCACGGGATGCAAATCTTCCAGCCGCGCGGACCCGGCTTCGCCGCGAATGATCTGGCGCTCGCTGGCCGCTTCCGGGTATCCCATGCGCACGCGGATGAGGAAGCGGTCCATCTGCGACTCGGGCAGAGGGTACGTCCCATGATGTTCCACCGGATTCTGGGTGGCGATCACCACGAAGGGCTGGGGCAGCATGTGCGAGTGGCCGTCGGCGGTGACCTGGTTTTCGCTCATGGCTTCGAGCAGCGCGGATTGGGTCTTCGGAGTGGTGCGGTTGATCTCATCGGCCAGCAGCACGTTGGTGAATACCGGCCCGGGCTTGAACTCGAAGCGCTGTTCAAGGGCGGAATAAATGGAAATCCCCAGCACGTCGCTGGGCAGCAGATCGCTGGTGAACTGAATCCGCTGAAAGCTGCAATCGAGGGCGCGGGCCAGGGATTGTCCCAGGGTGGTCTTGCCCACGCCGGGGACGCCTTCGATTAACAGATGTCCGCGGGCCAGCAGCGCGACCAGCGCCAGGCGCACCACTTCGGGGTTTCCCCGAATCACGGTGCGCAGGGCCTTTTCGAGTTGGGCGGCCTGTCGCGTGGAGGTGGCGGAGTCAGTTTTTGCCATGAAATGTTGCTGGTATCCAAAGGGATTGTACTACCGCCCACTTCGCGGTCCCGGACCCGGAAGTACAGGTCCGCGTGCGGTTATTTAGGTCCGAGGCTGAAGTCGGCGGATTGTCCGGTGAGACGGGCGATGCGTTCGGCGATGGGCGGATGCGTCGAAAATAAGTTGCCCACCATTGATCCCACGCCACGCCCCAGCATTGGCGCCACGATAAACAGGTGCGCAGTGGAAGGCGAAGCCTGCATGGGCAGCCGGCGCGAATAGGCATCAAGTTTTTCCAGGGCCCGCGCCAGCGCATACGGATTGCCGGTGAACTTCGCGCCGGTGGCGTCGGCCTCGTACTCACGCGAGCGCGAGACCGCAAGCTGAATCAAGGTTGCGGCGATGGGAGCGACGATCAGCATGACCAGTGCGCCCAGCCCGCCGCCGCCGCGATCGCGATCGCGCCCGCCGCCCCCAAAAAACATCGCGCTGCGTGCGATCACAGTGATGGCGCCGGCCAGGGTGGCAGCAATCGAGCTGGTGAGAATGTCACGGTTGCGCACGTGACCGAGCTCATGCGCCAGTACTCCTTCAAGCTCTTCATCATCCAGCAGGGTCAGAATGCCCTGGGTCACGGCCACTGAAGCATGCGCGGGATTCCGTCCGGTGGCGAATGCGTTGGGGGAATCGTCGGGAATCACGAAAATCCTGGGCATGGGCATGCCCAGTTTCTGCGTCAGGCGCTCTACCACGCTGAAAACCCGGGGCAGTTGCTCACGGGTCGTGGGTTGAGCGCGATACATCGACAGCGCGATTTTGTCGGAGAAAAAATAGGAAACAAAATTCATGACCGCCGCGATCACAAACGCCATGACCATGCCGTTCGTGCCGCCCAGGCGCTGGCCGATGAGCACCATGAACAGGGTGAGCGCGGTCAGCAGAAACGCCGTTTTCAAAGTGTTGTTCATACTTCTTATAGATGCGCTTGGAGCGGCAATCGGTGCGGTAAGCGGTGGGGAGAAGGAAGAGCACAATCCATCCGGCAATTTGCTTTTGCGCCGGGCTGGACGGCACAATGGCGCGGGGGTTAACGATGCGCCTGATTAAGTTTTGCATG